>JANNYI010000069.1:0-2145 GCA_031410015.1 Betaproteobacteria bacterium
AAGGGATGAGCGTGTTGTTGCCGTCGTTGCCGCCGAACAGGAAGACGCACACCAGCGCCTTGTAATCGGTGGCAGTCTGCGCCCCGGCCTCGGCAATGACATCGAGGACGTTGAGCCTCGCGCCCAGGCCCAGCGCGGTCAGTGCGCCCGCGCCGCGCAGGAATTCACGTCGTCCGGAGAATGTCTTCGTGGTCATGTCAGCGCTCCACTTGGTATTCGGATGAGGTCACGACGAGGTAGTACGCCGTCCGCGCCCGCGTCAGCGTGTCGGTTGCGGCAATCGTGTTGACCGCCGTGACGAGACCGCTGCGCATCGCCGGCGGCATCGCGCCGTGCAGCAGCAGCGCATTGAGCTTGTCGGCCAGCGCACCGGCATCGCCCGCGATCGCCTGCAGCGTCGTCCAGTCGGGCTGCGAGCCGGTGGCGCCCGGATAGGTGGCGCTCGGCGCGATCGTGCCGAACACCAGCGTGTTCATCACGTTCTCGCGGTTGATGAAGGTGCTCGAGTTCTGGATCGCGAACTCGGGTCCGGTGAGCGCGATGCCGGGTACCTCGTAGTCGGGCGGGTAGTAGTTGAACACCGATGGCGAGTAGAAGAGGCTCTGCCCGAGGCTGCCGGTGATGCCGCCGAAATAGACGCCGTCGGTGCGGGTGCTGGCGCCGCGCGCCGCTGCCGCCACCAGCAGCACGGGCTCGCGCAGCTTGCCGTAGCCGGGATCGAGCTTGAGGTCGCCGCGCGCCTCCGGGTCGAGCAGGATCGCGCGGACCACGGCCTTCATGTCGCCGCGCACGCCAGCACCGTTGTTGTTGAACACGGTGGCGATGCGCGCCACATATTGCGGCGCCGGATTGCCGGTGACGAGCTTCTGGATCAGCTGCTTCGAGACGAAGGGGCCGACATTGGGATCGACAAAGACGTTGTGAATGGCGCCGGTGAGGTCCGCCTCGATCGTGAGGCCCGCCGGCTGCACGAAGTCGCCCAGCAGCGCCTTGGCGCCGGTATCGTGGTTGCTCTGCACGGCGGTCATGTCGCCGAGGAAATTCTTCGGGTTGTGCGTCTTCTGGACGCCGCCCGGCAGCAGCGGATAGGTCCAGCCGGTGAAGACGTGGGCAAACCCTTCGACGGTGCTCTGGTCGTAGGCCGGCACCGGCGTGCCCTTGGCGTCCAGGATCAGCGTCCCGTCGAGGTTCTGCTCCCACAGACCGGTGGCGAAGAGCTGCAGCAGTTCGCGCGCGTAGTTCTCGTTGGGGTTGACGCCCACCACCGGCTTGTCGTTGTTGACCATGCTCAAGTAGTCGCCCATCACGGAAGACTTCGTAACCTTGACCAGGATGTCCTCGTAGTTGCCGAACGCGTGGTCGAGGAAGATCTGCTGGTAAGTGGCCATGCCGTAGGCCACGTTGACGTCGAGCCCGGACGTCACCAGGATCTGCGACAGCCCGAAGGCCACGCGCTGGCGCAACTGGTCGTTGTTGGTGAGCGCATTGCGGAAAAAATCGGTCTGCAGCTGGAACAGCGAGTAGTAGTCGCGCGCGCAGTACGGGTTGGGGTCGATGGGACAGTAGATTGCGGAGGCGCCGAAGGGGACGTATTTGTTGCTGGAAAAGCGCGATCCCGTTGCCGCCAGCTGCTCGTCGAGGAAAGCGGGAATGCCGATGGCGGCTACATGCGCGACCAGCGCATCGGTGGGACCGAATGTGGCCTGGTCGAGCAGGCGGACGATGTCGGCCTGCTTCTGCGCGGCGGACAGCGGCGAGCACATCACCACGCCTTCGAGGATCGACGCAGCGGCCATGTTCTGGTGCAGCGTGAGATCGGGCAGGAAGCGGTGGTTGGACTGGCTCACATTGGCGCCGGGATAGAAACTCCGGTAGATCGGCGCGGTGGCCGCGGCGCATCGCGCCGCCTGCGGCACCTCGACGTGAAATGCGATCGCCTCGTAGGTCCAGTCGGGATTGCCCTTGACCTTGGCGCACTCGGCCGCGTCCGCAGTGTAGAAATGGGAATTGGGGCCCACACCCGGCGTCCCGAAGAACCGGCACACCGGCACCGCCGCGGCGTTTTCCCCTGCGGCCTTCCACGCATGCCACGCGACGCCGGTGCGCACCCATCCGGCCACCGGCTTGCCGGCGTCGAGCGCCGCC
>JANNYI010000070.1:0-4408 GCA_031410015.1 Betaproteobacteria bacterium
GTCGAACTCGCACGCCTGCCCGATGATGATCGGGCCGGCGCCGATGATCATGACGCTCTGGATGTCGGTGCGTTTGGGCATGGGCGGGCGAAGCCGGCGGCCTTAGGCCTTGGCCTTGCGTTGTTCCATCAGATGCGCGAAGCGATCGAAGAGATAGCCGACGTCGTGCGGACCCGGACTGGCCTCGGGGTGGCCCTGGAAGCAGAACACCGGCTTGTCGGTCCACGCGAAGCCCTGCAGGCTGCCGTCGAACAGCGACTCATGCGTCACGCGCACATTGGCGGGCAGCGACGCGGGATCCACCGCGAAGCCATGGTTCTGGCTGGTGATCAGCACCTGTCCCGTATCGCGGTCGAGCACCGGATGGTTGGCGCCGTGATGGCCGAATTTCATCTTGAGCGTGCGGCCGCCGGCGGCAAGCCCCAGCAATTGATGCCCGAGGCAGATGCCGAACGTGGGCATGCCCGCGGCGATGATTTCGCGAATCGCGGCAATGGCGTAGTCGCACGGCTCCGGATCGCCCGGTCCGTTGGACAGGAAGACGCCATCGGGCTTCATCGCCAGCACATCGCGTGCCGGTGTCTGCGCCGGAACCACAGTGACGCGACAGCCGCGCGCGGCCAGCATCCGCAGGATGTTGTGCTTGACGCCGAAGTCGTACGCGACCACATGGAACCTTGGCGCGCCCATGGCGCGGTACCCGCCAACCAGCGCCCAGACCGACTCGGTCCATTCGTAGGGCGCGGTGCACGACACGATACGGGCCAGGTCCTGGCCCGCCATCGACGGCGCAGTCCGCGCGGCGGCGATCGCCTTCTCCACGTCGACGTCCGGGCCGGCCGCGATGCAGCCGTTCTGCGCGCCACGCTCGCGCAGGATGCGCGTCAGCTTGCGCGTGTCGAGATCCGCAATGCCGACGATCTTGTTGGCGCGGAGGTAAGAGCCGAGATCCTGCTGCGAACGCCAGCTGGACGCCACGCGCGGCAGGTCGCGGATCACGAGGCCGGCCGCGTGAATGTGGTTGGCCTCGACGTCCTCGGCGTTGACGCCGACATTGCCGATGTGCGGGTACGTCAGCGTGACGATCTGCCCTGCGTACGACGGGTCGGTCAGGATTTCCTGGTACCCCGTCATGCTGGTGTTGAACACGACTTCGCCGACCGTGGTGCCGAGCGCACCGATCGCACGGCCGTGCAGCACGGTTCCATCGGCCAGCGCGAGCAACGCAGGCGTCGTCGGCGCAAACAGCGCGGGACGGGCGGCGACAGTGGCGGTGGCGACGGACATGGCGGACTCGGGGCTGGCGTGCGTGATGCGGATCGCGGTCTGGCGCCGGGCAACTGCACCGGCGCGAAGTGCGCCACGACCGACGGACGTACAAAGGGGAAGGCTTTCACCTTCCCCGCGTTTCGGCCCGAATTATACCGCGATTGCCCCTCCGCCGGGCGGCGTCAATACGACGCGGTAAAGCCCCCGTCGACGTACAAGAGGTGCCCGGTGACGTAGTCGGCAGCACCGGAGGCCAGGAATACAGCCGCGCCCGCGATCTCCGGCGGATTGCCCCAGCGCCCTGCGGGGGTACGCTTGGCTACCCACGCCGAGAATTCGGCATTGTCGATCAGCGCCGCATTCATCTCGGTCTTGAAGAACCCGGGGGCGATGCCGTTGACCTGCACATTGTGCGGCGCGGTTTCCACCGCGAGCGCGCGCGTCAGCATCTTCAACGCCCCCTTGCTGACGGCATAAGGCACGATGTTGGGCCGGCCGATGTCGGAGGCCAGCGAGCAGATGTTGATGATCTTGCCCATCCGGCGTGCCTGCATCCCCGGCAGCACGGCACGGATCATCAGGAACGGGCCGTCGAGGTTGGCGGCCTGCAGTGTGTGCCACTCCGCCAGCGAGAACTCGGGCAGCAGCTTGCGGTGGTTCATCGCCGCGTTGTTGACGAGGATGTCGATGGGGCCCGCATCCCGCTCGATCGCCGCCACGCCCGCGCTGACGGCGTTTTCATCGGTGACGTCGAAGGCGCACACGCTGGCGGCGCGCCCTGCCGCCTTGAGCGTTGCGGCCGCCGCGTCGAGCTTCCCCCGGTTGCGGCCGTTGATCACCACGCGCGCGCCCGCCGCCGCAAGACCGTCGGCGATGGCCAGGCCCAGGCCGGAGCCACCGCCGGTGACGAGGGCGACGCGCCCGGTGAGGTCGAACGGGTGCGCAGTCATGGGTACGATCTCCGGATTTGGCGCGGGGCGGGCAGGACCGGCGGCAACCTACGCCAGTCCCAGTACGTCGCGCATGTCGAACAACCCTGCCTCGCCGCGCGCACGCCGGGCCGCAACATAGTGGACCGCGCGCAGCGCACCGGCCGCGAAGTTTTGCCGCGATGTGGCGCGATGGCCGATCTCGATGCGTTCGCCGGTGCCGGCAAACAGCACCATATGTTCGCCGACGACGTCGCCGCCGCGCAGCGCCGCAAAGCCGATGGTGCCAGGCTTGCGCTCGCCAGTGACGCCTTCACGCGAGTACACCGCAACGTCGGAGAGATGGGTACCGAGCCCCGCCGCCGCCGCTTCGCCCAGGCGCAGCGCCGTGCCGGAGGGCGCGTCGACCTTGTGCTTGTGATGCATCTCGACGATCTCGATATCGAAGTCGGGGCCAAGCGACCGCGCCGCGGCCTCCACGAGCGACAGCAGGACATTGACGCCCACGCTCATGTTGGCGGCGAACATCACCGGGACCACCTTGGCCTGTTGCACCAGCGTGGCGTGCTCGGCTGTGGTCAGGCCGGTGGTGCCCACCACAGCGGCCACCCGCTGGCTTGCGCAGGCCGCCAGATGGGCCATGGTGCCGGCCGGACGCGTGAAATCGATCAGCACGTCCGCGCCGGTCAGCGCCGCCGCGATGTCGCTCGTGACGTTGACACCGGTGGCCCGGCCGAAGCGCTCGCCCGGGTCGCGCCCGATTTCCGGACTGCCGGCGATGTCGAGCGCGCCGGTCAGCGCGAGGCCGGCATCGGCCAGGATCGCGGCGACCAGCGCCTGCCCCATCCGGCCGCCGGCACCCGCCACGACGACCCGGACCGGCGCCGCCATCAGGGCGTGGGCGGCGCGGCCGGGTCGCCGATGCGCCGGAAGAAGTCGATGATCTTGCCGATCACGCCGGCGTCCTGGCCAAAGGGATCCTCGGGCAGCGAGCGCGAAGCGGCCAGGCGATTCAAATCCTGCGCCGACTGGGGCATCTCGTCACCTTCCCAGCGCGCCAATACGTCGTCCTGGAAATAGACGGTGAACAGGCGCTGCTCGCGCACGCGGCCGCCCTGCGCAAAGAGGTAGACATAGTCCCAGCGCTGGTCGCGGAACGCGCTCATGACGAGTGGCGTGCCCAGCGCAAGACGCACCTGCGCCCGGGTTTGGCCGACCTTCAGCTTGTCGACCATGTCCTGCGACAGGAAGTTGCCCTGGTTGATGTCGATGCGATAGACACCCCACTGGGTGACGATCGGGAAGTACGTTTCCAGCATGGTCGGCGGGGCGCCCGGCGCGGACGCGCATCCGGCGAGCGCAAGCAGCGCCCCCGCAGCGCACAGGCGGCGGATGGATTCGATCGAGCGGTTCACTGGATGCGGCACGGGCTGGAATTCCGGGACTGGGGTTGCGGCAGTTTGAGCGAGGCGCCGCGCACGGTAGTCGGGGCGCGGCAGACGGGGTTCCGCGCTATTATAGCTTTTCGATTCGATTGCTCCGTGCCCATGACTTCACCGCAGGATCTCAAGAGCGTCGGCCTCAAGGCCACGCTGCCGCGCCTCAAGATCATCAATCTCTTCGAGGCGTCCAAGGTCCGGCACCTGACGGCGGAGGACGTCTACAAGATCCTGCTGGCCGACGGCCTCGATATCGGCCTTGCCACCGTCTATCGGGTGCTCACGCAGTTCGAGCAGGCTGGCCTCCTGGTGCGCCACCACTTCGAGTCGGGCAAGGCGGTCTTCGAGTTGAATCCGGGCACGCACCACGACCATCTGGTGTGCCTGCAATGCGGGCGCGTCGAGGAATTCTACGACCCCGACATCGAAAAGCGCCAGATCAGGATTGCCCGCGAACGCGGTTTCGAGATCAGCGAACACGCGCTCTACCTTTACGCCGACTGCACCAAGCCGCGCTGCCCGCACAAGAAGTAGCGGTTCGGCTTTCCCGGTGGCTCGGCATCGTCCACCTCCTGTCGGCGAGGCCTATTGGCAAGGCCGGTAGGCGAGGCCTATTGGCAAGGCCGGTAGGCGAGGCCTGGCGGCAAGGCCTGTAGGCGAGGCTTCAGCCTCGCGAAGCGGTGCGTAGAGACGAATTCAATTCGATTGAGATGGTCCGGTGCCGGAGCACGGCGGTGCCTGTTGCCCATTTGAGTCGGGGTCAAATCGACG
>JANNYI010000071.1:0-1490 GCA_031410015.1 Betaproteobacteria bacterium
GGTCCCGAGCTCACGCCGGCGCAGCGCGATGCCTGTCGCGGCGTGCGCTTAGCGCGGTCGGCGTCCGCGCCGCTGCCCCCCGGGCAGCATCGCGCGTTCGAGCAGCGCTTCGGGATCTCGATCGTGGAGGCGATGGGTCTCACCGAAACGGCCAGCGTGGCGTTCACCAATCCGCTCGATCCCGCCGCCCGCAGGATCGGCTCCCCGGGCCTGCCGCTGGCCGTGCAGGCGCGCGTGCTGGCGCCGGACGGGCGCGAACTGCCGGCGGGTCAGGCCGGCGAAATCTGGCTGCGCGGCGAGCCGGTGATGCAGGGCTACTTCCACGCGCCGGAGCAGACTGCGCAGGCGCTCGATGCCGACGGCTGGCTCGCCACCGGCGATCTCGGCTACCGCGACGCCGAAGGCTACTACTTCATCACCGGCCGCCTGAAGGAACTGATCATCAAGGGCGGCGAGAACATCGCGCCGCGCGAGATCGACGAGGCGCTGCTCGCGCATCCCGCCGTGCTCGAAGCCGCGGCCGTAGGCATTCCCGACGCCGAGTACGGCCAGGAGATCCTCGCCTGCGTGGTGCTGAAGGATGGCGCGACCTGCTCCGAGGCCGACCTGCGCGTCCATTGCCTGCGCCTGCTCGGCCGGTACAAGGCGCCGAAGGAGTTGCGCTTCGTCGTCGAACTGCCCAAAGGACCGTCAGGCAAGGTGCAACGGCGCCGCCTGCTCGATTTCGTGGCGTGATAACTTCCCGATGATGCCCACTCCAACCGACCGTCCGCTGGCGCGCGAGGACCTCGCGCGCCAGGAAACCCACTACAGCACCTGCTACATGTGCGCGTGTCGCTGCGGCATCAAGGTGACCACGCAGGACGGCGCGCTGCGCTTCATCCAGGGCACGCGCGAACACCCGGTGAACCAGGGCGTGCTCTGTGCCAAGGGTTCGGCGGGCATCATGAAGCAGCAATCGCCGGCCAAGCTGCGCAAGCCGCTGAAGCGCCGCGAAGGCAGCGAGCGCGGCGCCAACGAATTCGACGAAATCGAGTGGGACGAGGCGCTCGCCATCGTCGAGGCGCGCCTGGCGCACATTCGCGCCACCGATCCCCGGGCCCTCGCGGTCTTCACCGGCCGCGACCAGATGCAGGCGCTCACGGGCTTGTGGGCGCAGCAGTTCGGCACGCCCAACTGGGCGGCGCACGGCGGCTTCTGTTCCGTCAACATGGCGGCGGCGGGACTCTATTCGATCGGCTACTCGTTCTGGGAGTTCGGCGCGCCGGACTGGGATCGCGCGAAGTACTTCGTGATGTGGGGCGTGGCCGAGGATCATTCCTCCAACCCCATCAAGATCGGCCTCGACAAGTTGAAGCGTCGCGGCGCCAAGTTCGTGTCGATCAACCCGATCCGCACTGGCTACTCCGCCATTGCCGACGACTGGATTCCGATACGGCCTGGCACCGACGGCCTGTTGGCGCTGGCCATTGTTCACGTGTTGCTGACCG
>JANNYI010000072.1:0-16057 GCA_031410015.1 Betaproteobacteria bacterium
CCTGACCCCTTTTTTAAACCGACCCTGACCCCTTTTTTAAACCGACCCTGACCCCTTTTTTGCGGTCAATCCGCCGGGCGGAACTTCAACTCCAGCGTCCGCTGGAACAATTCGGCGCGCTCCGGACGCGGCAGCGGCGACGACTTCAATATCGCGCGCTGCACGGCATCGTCGTAGGCACGCGAGCCGCTCGATTTGCGCAACGTGGCCTCGATGATTTCGCCGGTAGGCAGCTGCACCACGTCGAAGATCGCAGTGGGATTGCCCGCAAGATCCGGCGGCACGATCACGTTGCCCTTCACCTTGGCCTGGATGCGACTCACCCAGTCGGCCTTGGCCTTGGCCAGTGCCGAGGCCTCGGCGGCCTCGCGCGCCTGGTTCTGCGCATCCTTCTCGGCCTGCGCGCGCGACTTCGCCTCGCGATCAGCCTGCGCCCGCAGCGCGTCCGTCTCTCGCTGCTGGCGCTCGCGGGTGTCGGCCACGCGTTTTTCCTCCTGCTTGCGCCGCTCCTCGAGCTTGCGTTTGTCGTCCGCATCCTTCGCGTCGCGCAGTTTCTTCTCCGCCTCCTTGAGTTCCGCCTCGGCCTTCTTCCTGCGCTCATCCTCCTGCCTGGCCTTGAGCGCAATCTCGGCCGCGCGCGGGTCCGCGCGCTCGACCTTGGGAACGGGCACCGGCATGGCCTTGGGTACAGGGGCCGGAACCGGCGTGGGCGCGGGGGGCGGCGTGGGCGTGGGCGTGGGTGGCGGCGCCACGGGCGTCGGTTCGGCAGCGGCCGGGGTCGGCTCCGCCGCGGGGGCACGCACCGGCGGCGCGTACAGTTCGGCCGTGACCGCCTGCGGCGCGCGATTCTGCCACGTGACCGAGAACACGATCACCGCCAGGAACGCGAGTTGCACCGCGATGGCCAGCAGCAGTGCCCACCATTTGCCCTTGATCTGGCGCGCTGGCCGCGGCCGCTCGGAACGGGCCATCACCAGGGCGTGCTTGCGTTCATGGCGTCGACAGGACCTAGCTTGCCGGCGGCTTCGCCAGCAGGCCGACCTTGCGCACGCCGTTGCGTTGCAGCAGGTCGAGGAGGCCCAGCACGTCGTCGTAGCGAGCGCCCTTGTCGGCGGCGATCACCACCGGCTGCTCCTGCTTGCCCTGCTTGGCCAGCACACGCAGGACGAGTTCCTCGCGGGAGACGCGCGTGGCGGGCGCATTGGTCGATTGGTCGCGCAGCCACACCGTCTGGTCGGTGCGCAGCGTGACCTCGAGCGGCTGCACCGGCGCGGTGAGCTTGGTGCCCACCGACGGCAACTCGATTTCGCCGGGACTGACGAGCGGCGCCGTCACCATGAAGATGACGAGCAGCACCAGCATCACGTCGATGTACGGCACGACGTTGATCTGGTTGATGGCTTTGCGGGGGCGGCGCACGATGTTCTCCGGACCGGCGCAGGCCTAGTTCTGCCGCTGCAGGATGTTGGAGAATTCCTCGATGAACGTCTCGTAGCGCGTGGCCAGCCGGTCGACGTCGTGCGTGTAGCGGTTGTAGCCGATCACGGCTGGGATGGCGGCGAAGAGGCCGATGGCTGTGGCGATCAACGCCTCGGCGATGCCGGGCGCCACATTGGCGAGCGTGGCGGAGCTGACATTGGCGAGGCCGCGAAACGCATTCATGATGCCCCACACGGTGCCGAAGAGCCCGATGTAGGGCGAGACGGATCCCACCGTGGCGAGACCGGACAGACTCGATTCCAGCGCGTCGATCTCGCGCTGGTAGGCCGCGCGCATTGCGCGACGTGCGCTGTCGAGCGTGACCGCCGATACGCTGCCCTGCTTGCGATGCTTGGCATATTCGCGAAAGCCGGCGGTGAAGATGTGCTCCATGCCGCTGCCCGTGCGGGACTGCGCCGTGCGCTGGTACAGGTCGGCCAGGTCGCCACCTTTCCAGAAGTCGTCCTCGAACCGGTCGGTGTCGCGCGTGGCGCGGCGCAACTGGAACATCTTGAGGAAGATCTGCCACCAGGACCACAGCGACAGCAGCACCAGCAGCGCCATCACCGCCTGGACGACGACGGACGCCTGCAGGACCAGCGAGACGAACGATAGATCGGCGTGCACGTTCAAGCGATGCTCTCCAGACTTTGCACCAGAGGTGCGGGTATGCGCACGGGGCGCCATTGCGTGGCGTCGATGCACGCCAGCGTCACGCGCGCGGACGTCAGCACCCCGGGCTGTTCACCCCCGTCGCGCTCCACCCGCTGGGCGATGACCAGGCGGGAGGCACCCACTGCCTCGACTTCGACCGTGGCCATGAGCACATCGTTCAGCCGCGCGGGACGCCGGTAGTCGATTTCACAGCGATGCACGACAAACACCACGCCGTGCTCCCGCTCGAAGGCGGCCAGCGGATGCCCGGCCGCGGCAAGCCACTCGGTGCGCGCGCGCTCCATGAACTTCAGGTAGTTGGCGTAGTAGACGACGCCCGCGGCATCGGTATCCTCGTAATAAACGCGCACCGGGAAGCGAAAGGGTTGCGCCGGCATCATGCGCCGGGAAAGAGATCGGCGCCGGCGCCGGACGTGGGCGGCGTGAGGCCGAAATGCCGCCATGCGAGCGCCGTGGCGATCCGGCCGCGCGACGTGCGCTGCAGGAAGCCCTGCTGGATCAGGAAGGGCTCCAGCACGTCCTCGATGGTGTCGCGCTCCTCGCCGATCGCGGCGGCGAGGTTGTCCACACCCACCGGTCCCCCGGCGAACTTGTGCAGCACCGTGTGCAGCAGCTTGCGGTCCATCACATCGAGCCCGGATGCGTCGACATCGAGCATCACCAGCGCCGCATCGGCGATGGCGCGCGTGACCTCGCCGTTGCCCTTGACCTCGGCGAAGTCGCGCACGCGGCGCAGCAGGCGATTGGCGATACGCGGCGTGCCGCGCGAGCGGCGGGCGATCTCGTGCGCGCCTTCGGGCACGACGTTGATCTGCAGCAGGGTGGCCGAACGCGTGACGATGCGCGTCAGCTCCTCGGTGTTGTAGAACTCGAGGCGGGCGACGATGCCGAAACGATCGCGCAGCGGGTTGGTGAGCATGCCCGCGCGCGTGGTGGCGCCCACCAGCGTGAACGGCGGCAGGTCGAGCTTGACGCTGCGCGCCGCCGGGCCCTCGCCGATCATGATGTCGATCTGGAAGTCTTCCAGCGCCGGGTAGAGGATTTCCTCGACGATGGGTGAGAGCCGGTGGATCTCGTCGATGAACAGCACGTCCCGCG
Organism: Betaproteobacteria bacterium; assembly: GCA_031410015.1. Taxonomy (GTDB): domain Bacteria; phylum Pseudomonadota; class Gammaproteobacteria; order Burkholderiales; family Casimicrobiaceae; genus VBCG01. The sequence goes on from JANNYI010000072.1 coordinate 3,253, forward strand.
GCTCGAGGTTGGTGAGGAGTGCGGCGAGATCGCCGGGACGCTCCAGCACCGGCCCGGACGTGGAGCGCAGGTTCACGCCCAGCTCGTGCGCGATGATATGCGACAGCGTGGTCTTGCCGAGGCCCGGCGGCCCGAACAGCAGCACGTGGTCGAGCGCCTCGCCGCGCTTCCTGGTGGCCTCGATGAAGATCGACAGCTGCTCGCGGATCTTTTCCTGGCCCACGTATTCGGCGAGGCCGCGGGGACGCAGCGCGCGCTCGACGACCTCTTCCTGCACGCCGGCCACCTTGGCGCCGATGACGCGATTCAGATCGTCGTTCTCGATCGCCATCTCAGGCCTTGGCCAAAAGCTTCAACGCCTGCCGGATGCCGTCGCCCACCGCGAGACCCTCGGGCAGCAATTTCATCGTGGCCACGGCCTCCTTGTCGCTGTAGCCGAGCGCCAGCAGCGCATGCAGGATGTCGCTGGAGGCGGGCGGTACGCGATGGATGCCGACCGCGCTGGTCAGGTCGACGCCGAGCTTGTCCTTCAGTTCGAGCATCAGCCGCTCGGCGGTCTTCTTGCCGATGCCGGGAATGCGCGTGAGGCGGCTGGCCTCCTGCAGCGTCACCGCCTGGGCGAGTTCGGCCACCGACATGCCGGAGAGCACGGAGAGCGCGGTGCGCGCGCCGATGCCGGTGATCTTCACCAACTGGCGAAACGCGCGGCGCTCGTTGTCGGTGCCAAAGCCGTAGAGGAGATGCGCATCCTCGCGGACCACGAGGTGCGTGTAGAGGTCGATGCGCTCGCCGGTGGCGGGCAGGTTGTAGAGCGTGCTCATGGGCACGTCGACTTCATAGCCGACGCCCTGGACGTCGAGCAGAAGCTGCGGCGGGTTTTTTTCGAGCAGCGTGCCGGAAAGACGACCGATCATGGTCGCCGATTATCGCATGGCCACTTGCGCAGTCACGGCGGCAGGCAGGCCAGCCGGGCCGGCAGTTCCTCGAGCGACGCGAGCACCAGCGGCCGCAGGTCCAGCAGCGCGGCGGAGGGCAGGTGGAGGTCCGGCACCATGATGGGTGTCATGCCCGCGGCCAGCGCCGCCCGCACGCCGGGTTCGGAGTCCTCCAGGACGAAGCAGCCCGCCGCAGGTTCACCCAGCCGCAGGGCGGCTTCGAGGAAGATGTCCGGGGCCGGCTTGCCGCGCGTGACTTCGTCGCCGCCCACGAGCGTGGCGAAGCGCGGCAGCAGCGCCGTCTGGGCGAGCTTGGCCTGCGCGCGGTCGCGCCGGGTGGACGTGGCCACGGCCTTGGGAATGCCTTGCCCGTCGAGCCAGTCGAGCAGTTCCCACAGGCCGGCCTTCACGCCGATGCCTTCGTTCGCAACGATCGCGTCGTAGGCCTCGTGCCACGCCTGCATCAGGGCGGCGGTGGGATAGTCGGGGCCGTAGTGGCCGGCCACGATCGCCTGGCAGTCGCGGAAGTTGCGCCCGATCATCGGCGTGGTCAGCGCGAGGTCGAACTCGACGCGCAGCGACGCGGCCGCATCCACCCACGCCCGGGGCGCCAGGCGCTCGGTGTCGAGCATCAGCCCGTCCATGTCGAAGATCACCGCGCGCGGGCGGCGCTGCGGCAGCGGTGCGAACTTCATCGGACCATGCGTCCCGCGCGCCGGCGTTGATTGCCGGCCTGCAGCGCGCCCATGCCCACGCTGCCGTGCGCGTGACAGATGGCGCAGGCCAGCGCGTCGGCCGCATCGGGCGAGGGCGTGCCCGACAGCTGCAGCAACCGCCGCACCATTTCCTGCACCTGCGGCTTCAGCGCGCGGCCCTGGCCCACCACGGCCTGCTTCACCTGGCCCGCCGTGTACTCGTAGACGGGAAGACCCGCGAGCACTGCCGCGGCGATGGCCGCGCCGCGCGCTTGTCCGAGCAGCAGCGTCGAATTGGGATTGACGTTGACGAACACCTTTTCGACGGCCACTTCCGTCGGGCGTTCCTCCGCGATCACGTGCGCGATATCGCGGGCGATGATGCCAAGGCGCACCGGCAGGCTGTCGCCGCTGGCGCGGATGCAGCCGCTGGTCACGTAGGTGAGCACGTTGCCGTGGTGCACGAGCACGCCGAAGCCGGTGACGCGAAGGCCGGGGTCGATGCCGAGGATGCGGCGCGGCGCGGTGGCGGACACGGGTTCCGGGTCAGGCGGCGGGCGGATGCGCGCCGGCCTCGACCATCACGACGCCGCTTCGTCGAGCAGCGCGGAGGTGTACACCTCCTGCACGTCGTCCAGGACTTCGAGCGCGTCGATCAGCTTCTGCATGCGCGCCGCCTCGTCGCCGGTCATCTCCACTTCGGTGGACGCCTTCATCGTGACCTCGGCGAATGCGGCGGTGAAGCCGGCCTTGGCCAACGCATCCTTCACGCCGACGAAATCGTAGGGGCCGGTGATGACTTCGATGCTGCCGTCGTCGTGGGTGACGATGTCGTCGGCACCGGCGTCGAGCGCGGCTTCCATCAGCTTGTCCTCGCTGGTGCCGGGCGCAAACAGGATCTGGCCGCAATGCCTGAAGAGGAACGCCACCGAGCCGTCGGTGCCGAGGTTGCCGCCGTATTTCGAGAACGCGTGGCGCACATCGGCCACGGTGCGCACGCGGTTGTCGGTCATGCAGTCGACGATCACGGCCGCGCCGTTGATGCCGTAGCCTTCGTAGCGGATTTCCTCGTAGCTGACGCCCTCGAGGTCACCGGCGCCGCGCTTGGCGGCGCGCTCGATCGTGTCCTTGGGCATGTTCTGGCTCATCGCCTTGTCGATCGCGAGGCGCAGGCGCGGATTCATCGACGGGTCGCCGCCGCCCAGCCGCGCGGCCACCGTGATTTCCTTGATCAGGCGCGTGAAGATCTTGCCGCGCTTGGCATCCGTCGCGGCCTTCTTGTGCTTGATGTTCGCCCACTTGCTGTGACCGGCCATGATGTTCCGTGCAGGATTCGTGCAAAGCCGAAATTATACGCGCCGCGCTTGGCGCGCCGGCGCGGTCGTCCAGGGGCGCTAGATGACGCCCTGCTGGGCGAGAAACTGCTGCAGCACCTTGAGGCGCACGCCGGCATCGTTGATCTCGAGCATGCTTTGCTTGATGGTCAGCGGCAGCGGCAGCAGCTCGGCCAGCCGGTAGCCGACCCAGGACGCATCCTCGTAGTTGCGCTCGGCGGGAAAATTCTGCGGCCCCACCCGCGTGGCGATCAACTCGAGCAGACGCGCCAGCGGCTCGAATGCCTCGGACATAGGCAGCGCGGGCTCGTCGGGGATCGCGGTCACGTTGCCGACCACGAGGCCCTTGGTCGCGATGGCATGGTCGCGGATCTTGAAGCGCATGCCGCCGATGGTGGCGACATGCAGGATGCCCAGCTGCGGCATGTCCCAGTCCGTGATCCGGGCCAGCGTGCCGACCGTGGCGATGGACGGCGCGGCGCCCTGGGGCACGGCCACCTCGTCGCCCTGCGTGATGAGACACACGCCGAAGGGCCGGTTCTCCGCAAGGCAGGCCTTGGCCATGTCGATGTAGCGTTGCTCGAAGATCTTGAGCGGCAGGTGGCCGCCAGGGAACAACACGGTCCTGAGCGGAAACAGCGGCAACGAGTGCGGCTTGGCACCGTCGCCTCCGGAGGAGAACGGCCACATCAGGCCGTCTCCGTCCCCGGCAACGTGCCGTCGTCGCGCTTGTCGCCCCAGCGCGGCGCGAGGTCATGCGGCACCCGCAGCTGGTCCAGCACGCGGGCCACGACGAAATCGACCATGTCGGCCACCGTTTGCGGATGCGTGTAGAAGCCGGGCGCGGGCGGCAGGATCACCGCGCCCGCGCGGGCGAGGCGCGCCATGTTGTCGAGATGGATGACCGACAGCGGCGTCTCGCGCGGCACCAGCACCAGCGGCCGGCGCTCCTTCAGCATCACGTCGGCCGCGCGTTCGATCAGGTTGTCGGCGAGGCCGGCGGCGATGGCGGCAAGCGTGCCCATGCTGCACGGGCAGATCGCCATCGCGTCGGCCGGATTGGAGCCCGACGCCATCGGCGCCATCCAGTCTTCGCGGGCATAGACGCGCAACTGGCCTTCCGCCGCGCCGAAGCGTTCGGAAAAGAGGCGCTGCGCCTCGCGCGGCTGCGGCGGCAGGACGAGGTTGCATTCCTGCTTCGCCACGATCTGCGCCGCGGCCGAGTAGAGGAGCTGCACGCGGCACCCGGCAGCGAGCAGGCATTCGAGCAGGCGCAGGCCGAAGGGCATGCCGGATGCACCGGTGAACGCAAGCGTGATCGTCGAAGGCTGGGACATCGATGATTCCAGTCGAGGTGCCGGTTGGTCGCGCCGGATCAAACGAGCTCGCGATGCCGCACCAGCACCTGCTGGCGGTCGCCGAACGCGCGCGCCAGCCGCTCGACCAGGTAAACCGAGCGATGCCGGCCGCCGGTGCAGCCCACGGCCACCGTCAAGTAGTTGCGGTTGTCGCGCGCATAGTCGGGCAGCCAGCTGGCCACGAAGTGATGGATGTCGCCGTACATCCGCGCCACTTCGGGCAACCCTTCGAGAAACGCCACGACCGGCGCGTCCTTGCCCGTCAACGGCGCCAGCGCGGGTTCGTAATGCGGGTTGGGCAGGCAGCGCACATCGAACACCAGATCGGCATCGAGCGGCACGCCATGCTTGAAGCCGAAGGACTCGAGCAGTAGCGTGAGCTTCGTTGCGTCGACGGCGATCAGATCCTTGATCCACCCGCGCAACGCGGCGGCGGGCAGGTCGCTGGTGTCGAACGCGAAGCCCAGCTCGCGCGCTTCGGCCAGCAGGTGACGCTCGTAGTCGATGGCTTCGGTGAGGGTGCGCGTGTCGCTGGAAAACGGATGCCGGCGCCGTGTTTCCGAGAATCGCTTGACCAGCGTGTCGACCTTGGCGTCGAGGTAGAGGAAGCGCACGTTCCACCCGGCGCCGCGCGCGTGGGCAATCGCCTCCGCGAGTCCGGGCAGGCCCGGTCCGGTCTTGACGTCGAGCGCGACCGCCACGCGGTGCTGGCCGCCGGTCGCGAGGTGGGCGATCGTCTGCGGCAGCAACGGCGGCGGCAGGTTGTTCACGGCGTAGTATCCGGCGTCCTCGAGCGCGGCCAGCGCCACGCTCTTGCCCGACCCGGAAACGCCGCCGATAAGTAGCAGGTCCAAGCTAGTTGCCGTCGTCCATCAGCTTCTGCTGCCGCTCGATGAACTCCTTCGTGCTGTCGATGCCGCGCTGGTTCAGCACGAAGTTGCGCACGGCGGCCTCGACCAGCACGGCGAGGTTGCGGCCGGCGGCCACCGGAATGGTCACCTTGCGTATCGGCACGGCCAGCACATCCTGGTACGTGGCATTCACCTGCAGGCGGTCCAGCTCGGCAAAGGCCTCGTGGCCGTGGTCCTCGAGGTGGACGATGAGCTTTAAGAGCTTGCGCGGTCGCACCGCGGTTTCGCCGAAGATCGTGCGGATGTTGAGCACGCCGATGCCGCGCACTTCAAGGAAATCGCGCAGCACGGCCGGGCAGCGGCCCTCGATGGTGTCGGGCGAGATGCGGAAGAGTTCGACGATGTCGTCGGCGACGAGCCCGTTGCCCCGCGAGATGAGTTCGAGCGCCAGCTCGCTCTTGCCGATGGCCGACGCGCCGGTGATGAGCACGCCCATTTCAAGCACGTCGAGGAACACGCCGTGCAGGCTGGTCGACTCGGCAAGCACGCGCGCCAGATACAGGCGGAACACGTCCACCATGTGCGGCGACGGCTGCGCCGACGTCAAGAGCGGGATGTGATGCTGGTTGCACTGGTCGAGCAGGAATTGGGGGACACGCTCGCCGTTGGCGACGACGATGGCGACGAGCTCCGGCGTGAACAGTCGCTGCACCGTTGACCGCAGTTCGTCCTCCGGCAAGGCGCCGAGATAGGCACCTTCCGCCGCGCCCAGGATCTGGATGCGGAACGGATGGATGAGGTTCATGTGGCCGACCTGCCCCACGGTGGGTTTGAGCGCGCTGTCGCCCGTCAGCACGCGGCTGCCGCCCTGGCGGCCACCTTGCCAGTGCATGCCGAGGCGGTCGCAGTTGTCGTCGAACAGGCGCTGCACGCTGACTTGTCGCATCGCGGCCTCCGAACTCATCAGCGGGGCGCCTTCGTCCAGTCGCCGCGAGGCGTCATGGGGCCGGCGCCCACGTGCGGAACAGCGTATCGAGGTCGGCCACGCTGGTCGCCGTGGCGAGCTTGTCCCGGAACGCGCGCTCGGAAAACATCTGCGCCAGCTCCGACAGCAATTGCAGGTGCTGGTCGGTGGCCTGTTCGGGGACGAGCAGGACGAATACCTGGGACACCGGCTTGCCGTCCGGGGCGTCAAAGGCAATGGCCTGTTTGAGGCGCAGGAAGGCGCCTGCCGCGTTGGCCAGACCCTTGATGCGGCCGTGCGGTATCGCAATGCCCTGGCCGAGGCCGGTGGAGCCCAGGCGCTCGCGGGCGGCGAGGCTTGCCGCGACGGTGCCCGAGTCAAGCCCGCTGCCGTGGGCGAACAGCGCGCCGGCAGCTTCGAACAGGCGCGACTTGGACGCCACGTCGACGTCGAAGGCGATGTTCGCGGCTGGCAGCAGTTCGGCGATCTGGTTCATCGGGTGGCAACGAGCGGGATTGGACCCGTGCAAATGAAACGGCGGGCGGTCAAAATGCTGTTGACCCCCGCCGCGATGGTCTGCAAACGATTATACGCCGCTCATTCGGCCCCGCCGCCGGGGGGCGCCGAGGCGAGCGTGCGCTCGATGGCCACGCGATCGGTGCGGTGCGCCGACGCCTTCTCCTTGTACTTCAGGACCTGGCGGTCCAGCTTGTCGGCAAGCGCGTCGATGGCGGCGTACATGTCGGGGTCGATAGCCTCGGCATGGATTTCCTTGCCGCGCACATGAACATTGGCCTCGCATTTCTGTCGCAGTTTTTCCACGGACAGAATGACGTTGACGTCGATCACATGGTCGAAGTGCCGGTTTACCCGATCCATCTTCGCGACCACATAGGCGCGAATGGCGGGGGTGACTTCGAGGTGAACGCCGGTGAGGTTGAGGTTCATCTAACTCTCCTGTCGCATTGAGGACATGGGGCCGCGGTGTTGCTGCGCAAGGGGGCGGCCGTTACGGCGCCTTGCGCAGGTTGACGGGAGGAATGGACAACGCCTCCCGGTATTTGGCGATCGTGCGGCGCGCCACAATGATGCCCTGATCGCCCAGGAGATCGGCAATCCGGCTGTCGGTCAGGGGCACGCGTGTGTTCTCGGCCCCGATCAGCTGCTTGATCAGCGCGCGGATGGCGGTGGCCGATGCGGCGCCGCCCGTGTCGGTGGCCACGTGGCTGCCGAAGAAGTACTTCAGTTCGAACGTACCCCTGGGCGTCAGCATGTATTTTTGGGTGGTCACGCGCGAAATCGTGGACTCATGCAGGTCAAGCATATCAGCGATCTCGCGCAACACCATTGGACGCATCGCGACTTCGCCATGATCGAAAAAACGGCGCTGCCGCTCCACGATTGCCTGGGTGACCCGCAGGATGGTCTCGAACCGCTGTTGTACGTTGCGAATCATCCACTTGGCTTCCTGCAACTGCGCGGAGAGCTGCTGGTTGGACGAGTCACGGTTGCGGGTCAGGATGTCGGCGTAGATGCGGTTCAGGCGCAGCTTGGGCATGGCGGCTTCGTTGAGCGAGGCCGTCCACTGGTTGCGCACTTTACGTACGAGTACATCCGGCACGACATAGTTCGCCTCATCGTGCGAAAAACACGATCCCGGCCGCGGGTTCAGGCTGCGGATCAGTTCGCGCACCGCCTTGACGCACGTTTCGTCGCAGTGCAGCACGCGGCGCATCTTCGTGAAGTCGCGCGCCGCGAGCAACGCCAGGTGGCCGTCGACGATCTTCAGCGCCTCGGTCCGGCAGCGCGTGCCGGCCGGCAATGCCTTCAACTGCAGCGCGAGGCATTCGGCGGGGTCACGCGCGCCCACACCGGCGGGTTCGAAGCTCTGCAGGTAGTTGAGGCCGATCTGCAGTTCCTCGGGCTCGATCGCGTCGTCCTCGGAGAACATCTCGGCGATCTCCTCCAACGACGACGCGAGGTACCCGTCGTCGTTGAGGGCGTCGATCAGCGCGGCGACGATCTGCTGGTCGCGCAGCGGAATCTTCATCACCATCAACTGGCCGAGCAGGTGATCGCGCAGCGAACTGGTGGCAACCTGCTGCGGCGAGAAATCGTCGTCCTCGCCGCCCGCGCCGCTGCCGCTGCCGCCGCCCCAGTCGCCGTCCGTGGCGCCGCCGCCGAAGTCGGAGAAATCGGTGACGTCGGGAAGATCGTCGCGCGAGGGCGCGGCATCGGCGCCGGCCATGCTGTCGCCGTCACCGTCGCCATCGCCGTCACTGTCGTTGTCGTCGCGCGTGGGGCGCTCGGTGGTGACCGGGCCGGGTGCGGTGCCCGCCACCGGGAATTCCTGCGGCGACTCGTCGTCGCCTTCCTCGCGCTCGAGCAGCGGGTTTTCCTGCAGCATCCGGTCCACCTCGGCATTGAGCTCGAGCGTGGAAAGCTGCAGCAGCCGGATCGACTGCTGCAACTGCGGCGTCAGCGTGAGATGCTGGGAGAGCTTGAGTTGAAGCGTCTGTTTCATTGCCGCAGCGTTTCACTCACAGCCGGAAGTGTTCGCCGAGGTACACCTTGCGCACATCCTCATTATAGACAATCTCGCCCGGGATCCCCGACGCCAGCACCCGCCCCTCATTGATGATGTACGCGCGGTCGCAGATGCCGAGTGTCTCGCGCACGTTGTGATCGGTGATCAGCACGCCGATGCCGCGTTCCTTCAGGAAGCCGATGATCTTCTGGATGTCGAGCACGGCGATCGGGTCCACGCCGGCAAACGGCTCGTCGAGGAGGATGAAGCGCGGCCGCGTGGCCAGCGCTCGGGCGATCTCGCAGCGGCGCCGCTCGCCGCCGGACAGCGATACGGCGGGCGCATCGGCCAGGTGCGCGATGGACAGGTCCTCCAGCAGCGCGTCGAGGCGATTGGACAGCGTGTCGCTGTCGAGGTCCTGCAGTTCGAGGATCGCGCGCACGTTCTCGGCCACCGTGAGCTTGCGGAAGATCGAGGCTTCCTGCGGCAGGTAGGACAGGCCGCGGCGCGCGCGCCGGTGGATCGGCAGGTGCGACAGGTCCTCGCCGTCGAGCTCGATGGTGCCGCCGTCGGCGCCGACCAGGCCCACGATCATGTAGAAGCACGTAGTCTTGCCAGCGCCGTTGGGACCAAGCAGGCCGACGACCTCGCCGCTCGCGACTTCGAGCGACACGTCGTGGACGACCGTGCGGGCCTTGTAGCGCTTCTGGAGCCGCGCGGCGCGAAGATGGCTCAAACGCCCCCCCCGATGTCGCGATCGGCGGCGATGATCATTTGGCGCCCGGCGCGAGTTCTCCGGACGGTTTCAGCGTGAGCGGTTGCGCGCCCTTGCCGTCGGCGCCGGGGGTGCCCTTGCCGGGCGTGGTCTCGCTCTTGGGCTGGAACACGCCGCGCACGCGGTCATCGCGGGTTGCGCCCGGCGTGGCTGCAGTGGCGGCGCCGGGCCGGCCTTCGGCCTTGAACAATTCGGTGGCGGCGTTGTAGGAGATGAAGTTGCTGCGGATCTCGTCGGTGCCGCGTTTCAGGATCGCGTTGTCGAAGAGCTCGAGCTGCTCCTTCGTGCCGTCGTACGTTGCTCGCTGTGCCCAGCCCTCGTAATACCCTTCCGCGCCATCGCGCTTTTGCCGGAACGCAAGGGGATTGCCGACGGCGACGGCGGAGATCGAGTTGTCGGGATTCTGCTGGAACTCGATGCGGTCGGCCCTGATCGTCAGCGTGCCCTGCGTGATCACGACCGCACCCTTCAGCACACCGCTGCGTTTTTCGTAGTTCACGTCGCCGGTATCCGACGTGAAGCTGACTGGTTTCTCGCGGTCGGCCTTTTCCGCGTGCGCCGGGGCGGCGAACGCCGCGGCAAGTGCGACAGCCGCCAGGATGGAGCGAAGTGCGAAGGGTATCGTCATTTGGGAAGGGCCTGGGGCTGCAGCGTACCGTTCACCGCCGATTTCAGCTTGAGCGTTTTCGCCTTGTTGTCGAGTTCGAGCCCGACCGCGCGGATTATTCCACGCGGCTCCTCGATCGTCACCGCCTTGTCGGTGCGCGCGATGTCCTTGCCCGGGATCACGTGCAGGTACTCGGTGGTGACGAGGATGGGGCCGGTCGGCTTCTCGCCGGGTGCCGCAGGCCCCGCTTCGCGCGTCGCCCGCACATTGCCGGTGAAGAATACCTCTTCGCGGTTGCCCGTGATGCGCGCTTTTTGTGCCGAAATGCGAAATGCCGGTTTGCCGGCATCGGTCTGCGCCAGCATCGCGTCCTCGACTTCGGTGGTCTGGTCGTCGGCGAAGTGCAGCGCGCGCTTGCCGCTGATCGACTGGGTCACCTTGCCGTTGGCGTCCAGCGTGATGGCGCGAAAGCGTTCGACGAAGAGGTCGGGGTCGTGGCGCTGCGAACCGTCGCGGCGCGGCGGCGGCTCCTGCACCTGCGCGTCGAGCCAAAAGGTGAGCGCGGCCAGCGCCCCAAGCAGCAGCGCCGGCGACCAGGCGGTGATGCGGTCGAGGAACGAGCGGGGATTGGCGGCGCGGGCCATCGCTGTCAGGCGCTTCAGGTCGAGCGGGGCGGGGGGCCGCCGGTGAAGTCGTGCCCCTGCGCCGAAAGAATGAGTTCGGCCAATTCGCGCACCGCACCGGCGCCGCCGTCTCGCGCGGTCACGTAGTGGGCGTGCTCGCGGACGGATGCCGTCGCATGCGGCACCGCCACCGCGAACCCGCAGCGACGAAAGATCGCGACGTCGGGCAGGTCGTCGCCCATGTGCGCGCAGGCCTCCGGCTCGACGCCAAGCTGGCGCCTCAAGGCTTCCCACGGCGGGAGTTTGTCGGCTGCGTCGAGGACGACGTGCGCGATATTGAGCCTGCGCGCCCGATGGGTGACGGCAGGCGCGGCGCTGCCGGTGATCCACGCCACGGCGATGCCTGCGCGGGCCAGCAGGTTGAGGCCCACGCCATCGAGCGCGTGAAAGGCCTTCATCTCGTGTCCGAGATCGTCGACGTAGATGCGGCCGTCGGTGAGCACGCCGTCGACGTCGCAGGTGAGGAGGCGCACGCGACGGGCGCGCACAAGCGTGTCGGTGGGCATCAGACGATCCGCGCGCGGAAGAGGTCGTGCAGGTGCAGGGCGCCGACGAGCTTCGCGTCCTCGTCGATCACCAGCAATTGCGAAACCTTGGGTGTGGCTTCCATGATCTCCACGCAGTCGACGGCCAGCTGTTCCGGGCGGATGGTCCGCGGCGTGCGCGTCATCACATCGACCACTGGCACGGCGGCCACATCGCGCACGCGATCGAGGCAGCGCCGCAGGTCGCCGTCGGTGAAGATGCCGGCGACCCGGCCCTCGTGGTCGACGACCACGGTCATGCCCATCCCCTTGCGGCTCATTTCCATGATGGCATCGCCCAGCGTTGCATCGACGCGCGTCAGCGGCAGTGCCGCGCCGGCGCGCATGACATCGGCCACGCGGGTCAGGAGCCGCCGGCCGAGCGCGCCTCCCGGATGGGCGCGGGCGAAGTCCTCGGCCGAGAAGCCGCGGGCGTCGAGGAGGGCCAGCGCCAGCGCATCGCCCAGCGCAAGGGCCGCGGTTGTCGATGCGGTCGGGGCAAGGCCGAGGGGGCACGCTTCGGCGTCGACGGCCGCATCGAGATGCACATCGGCTGCCTGCGCCAGCGAGCTCTGCTCGTTGCCGGTGAGCGCGATGAGCCGCGCGCCCTCGCGTTTGAGGTGCGGCGTCAGTGACACCAGCTCGTCCGTTTCGCCCGAATTGGAAAGCATCAGCACGACATCGTCGGGCGTGATCATGCCGAGGTCGCCGTGCGACGCTTCCGCCGGGTGGACAAAGAACGCCGGCGTCCCGGTGGAGGCGAGCGTGGCGGCGAGCTTGCGGCCGACGTGGCCCGACTTGCCGATGCCCGACACGACCACCCGCCCGCGGCAATTGAGGATGAGCTCGACGGCCTCGACGAACGGGGCGCCGAGGCGGCCGGCGAGCGTGGTGATGGCACCGGCCTCGGTGGCCAGCACCTGCCGCGCGAGCGCCAGCGCCCGCGCGGGTTCGACCACGATGTGGTCCGGCATGCGCGGCGCCGCCGGCGTAGCGCGAAGATTCATGGCCAAAGTATAACCGTGGGCCCCGACGGGCGTTGGACGAACCGGCACGGATCGTGCCCGGCGGCTGCCTATATGATGGGAAGCGGGCGCGGCCAGGACGAGGGACGCCCGCTACCATGGCGTGCCCGCCGTCACCGGAATCGCAATGCCGCACACGCTTTTGCTGATCCTTACGCTGCTCACCGCCTCCGTGGTCGTCGTGGTGGTCTGCCGCCTGGTGCGCCTGCCGCCAATCCTGGGCTACCTGGCGGTTGGCGTGACGTTGGGGCCGCATGCGCTGGCCTGGGTTCCCGATAACGACACCACGCGTTACCTGGCCGAGCTCGGTGTTGTCTTCCTGATGTTCTCGATCGGGCTGGAGTTCAGCCTTGCGCGGCTGCGCGCCATGCGCCGGGCGGTGTTCGGGCTCGGCCTCGCGCAGGTGGCGATCACGACGCTGGCGGCGATGGTCGTCCTGCACTTCTTCGGTGCCGGCTGGCAGGCCGGTCTCGTGCTCGGCGGCGCACTGGCGATGAGCTCGACGGCGATCGTGTCGAAGATGCTGG
>JANNYI010000073.1:0-4785 GCA_031410015.1 Betaproteobacteria bacterium
CCAGGGCGCGCGCGGGTGCTCTGACTTTGCTGCCAAGCAACCTGTTCCTCCGGGAACATCGACGCCTCGTGGACCTGGCGGCCAAGTACCGGCTGCCGGCGGTGTATGCATCGAGGGAATTTGTCGATGCCGGGGGCCTGATGTCCTATGGGGCGAACCAGGTTTATTTGTATCGGAGCGCCGCGACCTACGTGGACAAGATTCTCAAGGGTGCCAAGCCCGGCGACCTGCCCGTCGAGCAGTCCTCCAAGTTCGAGTTGGTCATCAACCTCAAGACCGCCAAGGCGCTCGGGCTAACGGTTCCGCCGCCGCTGCTGCAGCGCGCGGATGAGGTGATCCAGTGATGGATCGGCGAGCATTCATTTACGCCGTCGCAGGTGGACTCGTCGTCGCGCGGTCTGTCGCCGAGGCGCGCGAGACAGCAGGAAGATTTCGACAGGGCCTTCGCTGAAATGAACCGCGCTCGCATGGATGCCGTGATTGTGTGGGGAGGCGTCCTGTTCATCGTCGAGCGAAACCGCATCGCGGAACTGGCGGCGATGAAACGCCTGCCGGCATCGTACCCATGAGCGAGTTTGTCGATGCCGGAGGCCTCATTTCATTTGCTCCCAGTATCGCTGACAACTTTCGGCGCGCCGCTGGCTACGTAGTCAAGATCTTGAAAAGGGCGAAGCCCGCCTTTTAACCGCGGCTGTCGGCCACGAGCGGCCTCCCGAGCGTGACCTCCAATTCGCCGCAAAGCGGCCACTGACGGACCTCCAATTCTATTGAATGACCTCATCTGCGCGCAGCAGCACCGCTTGCGGAATGGTGAGCCCGAGTGCCTTGGCGGCCTTCAGATTGACGACGAGTTCATACTTTGTCGGCTCCTCCACCGGCAGATCGGCGGGTTTGGCGCCCTTCAAGATGCGGTCCACATAGGCGGCGGCCTTGCGGTGCATTTCGAGTGTGGTCGCGCCGTAATACATTGGACCGCCCCCGTCCGCGTTGATCGACGTGTTGTAGATCACGGGCAGGCGTTGGTTCGCCGCGAGATTCGCGATGAGTTTGAATTGGCTGGTGATGAAGGGACCCGTCGCGACCACGAGCGCCTGGGCGCGTTGACGCTTCATAGCCTCGAATGCAGCCCTGATCTCGTCGGGCGTACCGACCTCCTGGTGGATGAGCGTGACGCCCACTTTCGACGCCGCCGCTCGACTCTGTTCGGCAAATTCCGCCTTGGTGAGCGATTTGTCCCATATAAGCGAAGCGAACCGTGTCGCCTTTGGGATGATCTCGTGCAGGATCTCCAGGCGCTTGCCGTCGGTCTCGGTCGTATTCTGTGTCACACCCGTGACATTGCCGCCGGGGCGGGCGAGACTGGCAATCACGCCTCCCTCAACCGGGTTTTGTGTACTGGCCATCACAATGGGAATGGTGGCGGTCGCGCGCTTGGCGGCCGCGGCGACAGAGGTGGTACGGGTGACGATCACATCGACCTGAAGCCGCACCAATTCCTCGGCCAGATCCTGCACGCGCTGTTCGCCTCCGGCCGCCCAGCGGTACTCGTAAGCGATATTGCGCCCCTCGACATAGCCCAGTTTGCGCAGTTGCTCGCGAAGGGCGTCGATCGCTTCGTCCGGGCCGGAGATGGTGGAGAGGCAGCCGACGCGCCAAACCTTCGCTGGCTGTTGCGCCCATCCCGGATATGGCACGCACAGCGTTACAAGTGCGAAGGCAAGAGCGATACCCCGAACGGATTACCGCAGAAATAGCATCGCGTCTCCCCAGTTCCCCGAATACTAGCCGCGAACAAGTGTTGCCGCTGTCAATTGGTACCGCACATCATTGCGCGAAATTCACACTGTGACATTGCTTGGGATTGGGTTGTTCGAGAGGCCGCTTGGAGACATGCGAGCGATTGCTCAAGGTCGATTCGAGCCGATCAAGACGATCCGATTCAGTGCTTCGGCAGCACGACTTTCGGTGGTCAACCTAGTCGAAGTTTTGCACCTGTGCGCTGGTGGTGGACCTGCAGGCGACGCGCAAGCCCCGCCTAAGGCATCTGCGCTTGCGCAGCATCGAGCCCCAGCATCCGCAGCAGCATCGCCTCGGTGTTGCCGAGGATACGCCGCCGGGCCTCGGTGCTGGACACCGCGCGCGCCAGCATCACGGCGCCGATGCAACTCGAGTAGACCGCCAGCACGGCATCGCGCCGGGTCATGCCGGGTACCTCGGGAAAGCGCTGCGCAATCCGTTCCAGCAATGCGTTGGTCGTGATGCCGAAGGCATTCCGCGTATCGCGGTCGCTGCGCGCGACATCCGCCAGCAGCATCGTGAGCGGGCAGGCCGAATCCAGCGAGGCCGCGTCGGCCTGGGCGAGATAGAGCCTGATCATGGCCCGCGCCCACGCGGCCGGATCGTGGATGGCCTCCAGCTGCTTGAACATCCGGTCGACATTGCGGGCCAGCCCGTCGAACAGCGCCTCCCGCGCCAGCGCCTCCTTCGACGGAAAGTGGGCGTAGAACCCGCCGACGGTCAGCCCGGCGTCGCGCATGACCTCTTCCACCGAGGCCGCAGCGATGCCCTCGGTCTTGATGCGCCGGTCCGCGGCTACCAGGATCCGGGCCCGGGTTGCCCGTTTGTGTTCTTCGGAATATCTTGCCATGATGATTATAATATTATATATATACGTCCATTGCAACCCCCAACCGCGAACCGAGCCCTCATGCTGACCACCGCCCCTGCCATTACGATGTCCGCCCCGCATCTGCGCGATGGGCGTCCCCTGGCCATCCAGCCGATCACGCCGGCCGCCCGGTCGTTGATCGAGAAAGCCATGGCGCGCGTTTCACCGGAATCGAGCCGGCGCCGCTTCTTCACGCCGCGCTTTCGCTTCTCCGAACGCGAGCTCGACGCCATGACCGTGCTGGACGGCCACGACCGTTTCGCGCTGGGCGCCGCGATCCGCGGCCGGGACGGTTCGCCAGAGGGCGTTGGGGTTGCGCGATTTGTACGGATGCGCGACCACGACGATGCAGCAGAGGTGGCCATCCTTGTCGTGGATGCGTTTCAGGGCCAGGGGGTTGGCCGCATGCTGCTGGCGCGGCTTGCCATCGCCGCGCTGGCGCGCGGCATCGCGCGCTTCCGCGGCATCGTGATGACCGACAACGACCCCATGCTGAAGTTGTTGTCGCGCTATGCGCCGGCACACACGATGGCGCGTGTGGATGGTCACTTCGACTTCGAGGTGCCGCTGCTCGCGGGCGACGCCGTCGCCGCGATGTAGGCGCGACCGGTCAGACGCAGCGGCCGCCGTCCACCTCGAGGCACGCGCCGGTGATGAACGACGCCTCGTCGGAGGCGAAGAAGACTGCCGCGGTGGCAATGTCCGAGGGCTGCGACAGCCTGCCCAGCGGAATCGAGGCGATGAACTGTGCGCGGCGCTCCGGCGTATCCTGCCCCATGAAGTCGGCGAGCATCGCCGTCTCCCCCGCCACCGGATTGATGATGTTGACGCGGATGTTGTCCTTGGCCAGTTCCGCCGCCATCGACCGCGACGTGACGATGGCCGCGCCCTTGCTGCCGTTGTACCAGGTGAGTCCCGGCCGCGGCCGCACACCGGCCGTCGAAGCGATGGTGATGAACACGCCGTTGCGCCGCTCGCGCATGTGCGGCACGGCGTGCCTTGCCGTCAGGAACAGGCTCTTCACGTTGACCGCGTAGATCTTGTCGAACTGCTCCTCGCTGACATCGAGCATCGGCTGGTTCTTGTGAGTCGTTCCCGCGTTGTTGACGACGATGTCGATCACGCCGTACGCCGCCAGCGCGAAGTCCATCAGTCGCTTGACGTCGCCGTCCTTGCCGACGTCGCCCGCGCAGAAGCGCGCCTTGCCGCCGCGGCCGACGATGTCGGCCACCGTGTGCTCGCCGTTCTCGGCATTCACATCGTTGACGACCACCTGCGCGCCCTCGGCGGCGAAGCGTTGCGCAATGCCGCGGCCGAAGCCCGAACCGGCGCCGGTCACCACGGCCGTCTTGCCTGCAAGTCTCATGGAAGTCCCCGTTGTTGGTTATGGTCGAGACGGCGTCGGCGCGCGAACAATGCGGCGCCCGCGCGCTCCAGCATTCAATCGTGTCGCAGCACGACGGTCTTGAGCGTCGTGAAGCCGTACAGCGCCTCGAAGCCCTTCTCGCGCCCATGGCCGGAGTGCTTGACGCCGCCGAAGGGCAACTCCACGCCGCCGCCCGCGCCGTAATTGTTGATGTAGACCTGGCCGCTGGCAAGCGCGCGCGCCATGCGCAACTGGCGCGCGCCGTCGCGCGTCCACACGCCGGCCACGAGTCCGAAGTCGGTGCCGTTGGCCAGGCGGATGGCATCGGCTTCGTCGGTGAACGCCATCGCCGACAGCACCGGGCCGAACACTTCCTCGCACGCCAGCCGATGGTCGGCAGGCACGTCGCGCAGCAGGACCGGCGCCATTTAGTAGGCGCCGGCCGTCGCGTCGGCCACGATGCTGCATTGCTCCAAGATCGGAATGGCGTCGCGCGCCGCATCGGCCAGGAATCCGCGCACGCGCTGCAACTGCGAGCCGCGGATCAGCGGCCCGCAATCGAGGTCCGCCAGCGCGGGCCCCGTCTGCAGCGCCGCGAAACGTTCGGCCAACCGCGCCAGCACTTCTTCGTAACAGGCACGCTCGACCAGGAGCCGGCTGCCGGCCGAACATGTCTGCCCGGCGTTCTGCACGATGGCGTTGACCACCGCCGGCAGCACCGCATCGAAGTCCGCGTCGGCAAACACCACCT
>JANNYI010000074.1:0-6372 GCA_031410015.1 Betaproteobacteria bacterium
CCAGATTCAATGATCGTGGGCACGTCGGGTAATTGCGGCGAGCGTTTGGAACCGGTGACCGCAATGGCGCGCAGCTTGCCGGCCTTGATGTGGCCGACCATGCCCGCGGTGCCGGGAATCGACACGGGCACCTGCCCGCCCAGCACGTCGGTGGTGGCCTGCGCGCTGCCCTTGTATGGCACGTGGGAGAGCTTCATGCCGGTCATCGACGCCAGCAGCGCCATGAAGAGATGCTGGCCGCTGCCGTTGCCCGACGACGCATAGTCCACCTGGCCGGGTCGCGCTTTCACGTACGCGATGAACTCGGCCAGCGTGTTGACAGGCAGCGCCGGATTGACGACCAGCACGCCGGGCTCGCGGCCGATCAGCGAGATCGGCACAAAGTCCTCGACGGGATCGAACGGCAGCTTCGTGTACAGCGTGGCGCTGATCGCATTGGTCTGCGACGCGAGCAGCAGCGTGTAGCCGTCCGGCGGCGCCTTCGCCACCATTTCGGAGCCGATGGTGGCGCCCGCACCGGGCTTGTTCTCGACCACCACCTGCTGGCCCCAGCGCTTGCCCAACTCCTGCGCGATGATGCGCATCGGCCCGTCGACCGCACCGCCCGGCGAGAACGGCACGATCACCCGCACCGGGCGTACGGGGAAATCCTGTGCAACGGCAATGCCGGCCAGCAGACATGTGCCGCATGCCGCAGCAACCAGGCACTTGAGGGCTACCATGCAACGCATACCCGAATGGTAACTCGACGCGGGCATCCGCGCTGCATCGCGTCCCGCAGGTTTGCATCGGGCAACGCGTCGGGTATGCTGGCACCAAAAAAAATGCCATCGGTCAGTCGGGGCAGGTTCCGCGGCCGATGACGGTTCTTCCGCAGCCTCTTTTTCTACTCCACGAAGCGATGCGCCAAAACTATCAGGACGACCTGCTCGACCGCCACCTGCGTACCTACCTTGGCGACATCGAGCCGCAGTCGATGACGCTGCTGCGCGAGCAGCTGGAGTGGGTCGAGATCAGCGGGGGGCAGGTGCTGATGACCCAGGGCGAGCCTGGCGACGCCATGTACCTCGTGCTGAGCGGCCGGCTGCGCGCCTATCTGAACGAAAGCGACGGCACCCGCCGCGCAGCACGCGAAATGGGCCGTGGCCAGATCATCGGCGAGATGAGCCTCATTACCGGTGAGCCCCGCTTGGCGACCGTGATCGCCATCCGCGACGCAGTGCTGGTGCGGCTTGCCAAATCGGCGTTCAACGCGCTGTTCGCGACGAGCCCGCAGCTTTCGATCGTGTTGACGCGCCAGATCATCGAGCATCTGCGCGCAGGTTCGGCCCGCCAGGCACTGGCGCGCCCCGTCACGATCGGGCTCATCGGCATCTCCGCCGGTGTGTCCACGCGGGAGTTTGCCGATCACCTTGCCGCGCACCTCGCCAAGATCGGCCCGACGTGCGTGATCGATGGCGCCGACGTGGATCGGGACCTGCGGGACCCGGGTATCGCCAGTCGCGATGACCTCGACGCCGGGGCGAACCGCCGGATCACACTGCACCTGAACGAAATGGAAGCCGCACACGACTTCGTGCTGCTGGTGGGCGATGATGGGCCTACGCCATGGACGCATCGCTGCTGCCGTGGGTCGGACGAGATCCTGCTGCTGGCCGACGCTACGCAGCCCGCGCAGCTGCACGACACGGAGAAGGAGTGTCTGATGTCGCGCCCGGGGCGTGGCGAAGCAGCCGAAGTCCTGGTGCTCCTCCATCCGGCGGACCTGCCTTGCCCCCGCGGCACGCACCAATGGCTGGCGCGGCGCGCGGTCGACGACCATCTGCACATCCGGCCCGAACGGCCCGCCGACATGGCCCGGCTCGCACGCATCCAGAGCCACACGGCGGTCGGCCTCGTGCTGGCGGGCGGTGGTGCGCGCGGACTCGCGCATCTTGGCATCTATCAGGCGCTGCGCGAGCGTGGCATCGAAATCGACGTCGTGGGCGGCACCAGCATCGGCGCCGTCATGGCGACCCTGGTTGCGTCCGACCGGCCGGTTGCCGATGTACTGAAAATTGCGCGCAGCTCCTTTCGCATCAATCCGACCAACGACTTCAATTTCGTACCGCTGCTGTCGCTGATCAAGGGACGCCGAATGCGTTCCATCATCGAGCGTGGCGTGGTCGAACTGCTCGGGTTCCCGGCTGCCATCGAAGACCTTTGGAAGAGCTACTATTGCGTGGCCAGCAACTATTCGCAATCCTCCGAGCAGGTGCTCCGCAGCGGCGATCTCACGAAGGCCATGCGCGCCAGCATGGCCATCCCCGGCGCCCTGCCGCCGGTGCTGCGCGGCGGCGACCTGCTATGCGATGGCGGCACGTTCAACAATTTCCCGGTGGATGTGATGCGGCGCATGCGCGGCGTCGGCACTGTCATCGGCGTGGACCTCAACGCGCGGAAACCACGTCCGATCGACCTCGAGGAGATACCCGGCACGTGGGCCTTGCTGCGCGACCGGCTGCGCCCCTACAGGAAACGCCGGTACCGATTCCCGTCCCTCGTTGCCTATCTGATGAACGTCCAGATTCTCTACAGCATGTCGCGCCAGCAGCAGGCCAAGGCGCTCACCGATCTGTACTTCAATCCGCCGCTCGAGCGCGTGGGCATGCTGCAATGGGAGAAGTTCGACGAAATCGTGCAGCAGGGGTACGCCCACGGGATCGCCGTCCTGGCCGCGCGCGCTCCGGGCGAGCTCCATGACAGACCGAGGCTGGCCGCTCTCCCGCGGGACGGGATCGACAGCAAGGTAGAGGCTGTCAATGGGTGACGGCACCAGGAATTCAACGTCCGGCGGCGCCACCGATGGCCTCTTCACCCGCGTTGCGCGCAACCTGCTCGACCGCATCGGGCCGCAGGCATCCGGCAGAGCCGCTGCGGCGCCCACGACCGCCAGCGCCCTGGATCCGCGACTCGCGGCTCATGCCTCGAAGGTGACGACGGCCGAGGAAGCGCTGGCACAGATCCGCAGCGGGAGCCATGTCTTCGTGGGTACCGCGTGCGCCACGCCGCGCGCGTTGATGGCTGCGTTGGAGACGATGCGCGCGCCGCCCGCCGGCATCGAGCTCGTGCACTTCCTCACCGACGGCGCGGTACCACACGACGCCCAGGGCCTCGCCACCACCCGGTTCCGGCACCGGACGTTCTTCGTCGGCTCCGACATCCGTGCTGCAGTCCGGCAGGGACTGGCCGAGTACGTCCCGATGTCCATTGCCCGTGTGCCTCAGCTGATCGAGATCGGCCGGATTCGCGTCGACGTTGCGTTGATCCAGGTGTCGATGCCCGACGAATTCGGCTATGTGAGCCTCGGCATCTCGGTCGACGTTCTTCCTGCGGCCATCGCCCGGGCCACCCTCGTGATCGCCGAGGTCAACGAATTCATGCCCCGCTCGATGGGCGACTCGATGTTTCACATCAGCGAAATCGACTGCCTCGTGCCGCACTCCTCGCCGCTTTCCGAATACGTCCATCCAGCGACGGAAGAGCAGGTGGTGGAACAGATCGCGCGCTATATCGGCGGCATCATCGAGGACGGGTCGACGCTGCAGATCGGTCTTGGCCGCGTCACCAATGCCGCCTTCAAGTATCTGGCCGACAGGCAGGACCTTGGAATCCACTCGGATGTGATCACCGACGCCGTGATCCCGCTGCTGGAGAAAGGCATCCTCACCGGGCAGCGCAAGACCCGCCAGCGTGGCAAGATCGTGACCAGCTTCGCGATCGGCAGCAAGCGGCTGTACGACCTGATCGATCGCAATCCGCTGTTCTCTTTCCAGCCCATCGACGTGGTGTCCGATCCGGCGACGATCGCAGCCCAGCACAAGATGGTCTCGGTGACGCAGGTCTTTGCACTGGACCTGACCGGGCAGGTTTGTGTCGACCAGCTTGCGGGCGAGTTCTACAGCGGCATCGCGGCCCAGGGCGAATTCCTGCGCGGAGCGTCGCGGTCGGAAGGCGGCAAGGCGATCATCTGCCTCGCATCCACCACGGACGACGGCCTCGAGTCGCGGGTGCGGGCCACGCTCGCACCCACCGATGGCGTCACCATTGCGCGCACCGACGTGCACTACGTGATCACCGAGTTCGGCATTGCGTATCTCTTCGGCAAGTCGATTCGCGAACGCGCGATCGCGCTGATCGACATCGCGCACCCGAAGTTTCGTCCCGCGCTGTTCGCCGAGGCACAGGCGCTGGGCTACGTGCCGGCGACACAGACGCTGAAGAACATGCGGGCGTATCCGGTGGAGGACGAGACCACCGTGACGCTCAAGGACAAGCGGACTGTGCTGGTGCGCCCAGCCGGATCGACCGATGGCAATGACATTCGCGATCTCTTCCACAGCATGACCGAAGCCGACATCTACACGCGCTTCTTCCGCCGGGTGCGCGAGCTGTCCGTCCAGGATGTACAGCGCCTGTGCAACGTCAGCTTCGAAAACGAGGTGGCGTTCGTGGCGGTGACCGGTACGCGCGAGAATCCGCAGATCGTCGCGCATTGCTGCTACTTCATCGACCCCTCCACAAATGTCGGCGAAACCGCATTCATGGTCAGTCCTGCCTGGCAGGGCTGCGGCCTGGGCGCGGCGCTGCAGCGGCGGCTGGTCGAGCACGCCAAGGCGCGCGGTCTGCGTGGCTTCGTCGCCGAGATGCTGTCGACCAACGTCAATATGGTGCGGCTTGCACATGCCGGATCGACCAACGTCAGTGCCGAGCCCAACGGAGACACGGTGCGCGTCACCGTGGTGTTTTGAACCGCGCGACCGCAGTGAGGAGGTAGTTCGTGACCTCGAACTTGCAGGCGGAACAATTCGAAGCACTGTGGCGCAGGTGCGCGCCCGCCGCGACCGCAGCCTCGGCTGCCGATGTCCACGCGGACCTGCGCCGCCGCCTGGGCGGACCGGACCGGCGTTTTCACGATCTGCGCCATATCGAGGATTGCCTGCGCCGTTTCGCTGAAGTTGCCCCGCTGCTGGAGGACCCGGATGCCGTGGAGCTGGCGCTGTGGTTCCACGACGCGGTGTACGTGCCGAGCGACCCCGACAACGAGCGCAACAGCGTGCGCCTCTATCTCGCGCAGTCGACCGGGGCGGCCCCCGCGTTTCGCCGGCGGGTATGCGGACTCATTCTCGCTACGCGGCATCGAGGCAAGTCGTATGGCAACGACCGACGCTTCATCGAGGACATCGACCTCGCCGGATTTGCGGCGCCATGGGAAGAGTTCATGCGGCATGGCGGCCTGCTGCGCGAGGAGTTTTCCGCCCAGACCGACGCGCAATACCTCAGCGGGCAGGTTCGTTTCCTTGAAGGGTTGCGGCAACGGCCGTGGTTTTTCTCGACCGGCTATTTTCGCGATCGGCACGAGGCCAAGGCGCAGTCCAATCTGGCCCGGCTGCTCGCGCAGCTTGCAGCGCAGGGATATCCGACGCAGGGCGGATAGCGCGGTCGCGGCGCCATCGACATTGTGGCGTACAAACAAATTGTGCAATGTCCGGCCCTGTTTTTATTGCTTTTTTTATTGCAACGAATATCATCGCCACGCGGCTGATCAAGGGGGGCTAGACCTCGTGCGCGCCGTGACCAACGCCGCGCTGCAGCGTTAAGTGCCACCACCACACCGATACGGGATGCGTGAACATGACATCGTTGCGAACGAACATTCTTGGATTCCTGACCGCCGCCCTGCTGGTATTGACGTTCCAGTCAGGCGCCGCCTCCGCCGCTGAAAAGCAGTACGTTCTCACGGTGAATCCCGCGTCGCCCACCGCGTCGTCCGGGCCATTCGTCTTCACCTTCACCAACGACGGCAACTCGTCGTTCAACTCGCTGCAACTTACGGTTCCGCCGGGCTGGTCGATCCCCGCAACCGCCGTGCCAACGTCGAGTCGCGGGACAGCCACCGTGAATGCGGCGCGGACGGTGGTGACGGTCAACGGGATCAATCTGCCGACCGGGGCCGGGCAATTCATGACGGTCACGATCCCCGCGGTGACCGGGACGGCCACCTGCGACGCGCAATCGGGCCAATGGTCGGCGCAACCGTGGACCGGTTCGAGCGTCGGCAGCGGACAGACGTTCAGGATCAAGGGCCTCTTCCCGTCGACGACGATTCCCATCTCGTGCTACACGGTGCTGGGCTCGCCCGCAGCCAACGTTACCCCGACACCGCAGACGAAGCTACCCGGCCAGACTGCAACCTTCACGGTGACGCCTCCGTCCCTCTCGCGCACGCTATCGGCGGGCAGCAATGCGTGCGGTGGAGCGCTGTCGGTGGATAAGACGACGTATACGACGGCACCAATCTACGCGAATTGCACGGTGTCTGCGATCTTCGCG
>JANNYI010000075.1:0-1183 GCA_031410015.1 Betaproteobacteria bacterium
CGAACAACCGTTGTTCCTCGCGCGCCGTCTGGTGCGCGCGGCGGCCGAGGACGTCGGCGCCGCCGATCCCATGGCTCTGCTGGTGTGCCTCGCCGCGAAGGACGCGGTGGATTTTCTCGGCCAGCCGGAAGCGGAACTGCATCTGGCGCAGGCAGTGGTCCACCTCGCTGCCGCGCCGAAATCGAACGCGGTCTACAAGGCCTGGAGCGCAGCCAGGGCCGCCGCCACAGAGACCGGAACGCTCGCGCCGCCGTTGCACATCCGCAACGCGCCGACGCGGATGATGAAGGACCTCGGCTACGGCAAGGGCTACGCCTACGACCACGACGCGCCGGAAGGCTTTTCGGGCCAGTCCTACTTCCCCGACGAGATGCAGCGCCGCGTGTTCTACGAGCCGACCGATCGCGGCATGGAAGGCCGGGTAAAGGAACGACTCGAACGCTTCGCGGCGCTACGCAAGGAACGCGGCGGTTAGGACGGCTTGCTGTAGACGGGCGCGCGCTTCTCCAGGAACGCCGCGACGCCCTCCTTGAAATCCTCGCTCTGCGCACAAAGTATCTGGTTGCGGTCCTCCATGGCGATGGCGGCTTCAAGGCCCCCGGCGTCGATCGCCATGTTGAGGCATTCTTTTGTGAGCCGCAGGCCCAGCGGCGTCGCGTGCAGCATGTCCATCACCAGCGCTTCCACTTCGACGTCGATCGCGTCGCCTTCGAGCACGCGGCTGACGAGGCCGAGCTGTGTGGCGCGCGTCGCGTCGATGAAGCGCCCCGTCAACATGAATTCAGATGCCGCGCCGCTGCCCACGATGCGCGGCAGGAAATAGCTGACGCCGATGTCGCAGGCCGAAAGCCCGATGCGGATGAAGGCGGCGTTCATGCGGGTGGTGGGCGTGGCGATCCGCACGTCGCTGGCGAGCGCCAGGGCGAAGCCGCCGCCGCTGGCCGCGCCTTGCACGACGGAGATGATCGGCTGCGGGCAGCGCCGCATGGCCATCACGATCTCGCTGATCGAGCGTTGTGAATCGAGCCCCGCGGCGACATCGCGCCCCGTGGCGTTGGAGCGCTCCTTCAGGTCGAGCCCGGCGCAGAAGTTCGCGCCCGCGCCGCGCAGCACGACCACACGCACGTCGCGGCGCCAGTAGAGGTCCACGAAGAACGACCGCAACTCCTCCACCAGCTTGCGG
>JANNYI010000076.1:0-17660 GCA_031410015.1 Betaproteobacteria bacterium
ATTGGAGCCGCGTGTCCGCTGTGCGCGTGGCAAAAAATCGTCGCTCGGCTTCATCGAGACGACTTATTTTTTGCCGTCGTGCACCCGGACACACGCCTTGCGGCGACTAAGCCCGCCCCAGCCGGCGCGCCCCGCACCGCGCCACACGAAACAGAACACGCAGTGCACAGCAAACGTCCCACATGAAGCTGACCGCGCACCGAGCCGAAGCTTGCCATGGCACGAGAACCGGCCACGGCTGCAGAACCGGCCACGGCGGGAGAACCGGCCGCGGCGGGAGAACCGGCCGCGGCGGGAGAACCGGCCGCGGTGAGAAACCGTTTCCACAGCAGTTGCAGCGGTGATGGGAAACGCAAAAAAAACAGCCGCCCGCAGGCAGCTGTCCCGTCCAACCCGTCGCGGCAACGAAGCGCAGGGCGCTTCGCTGCCGCGATCACGTTGCAACTATTGCGGCCGGCCCATGCGCTCCTGCATCTTCGCGCGGAACGTTTCCATCCTGGCCACCTTGGCCTTCGCGGCTTCGCGCACCACGGCCTTCTGCTCCGGGGTGAAGGTCGCGTAGAGCTTCAGCCACTCGTCGCGAACCTGCTTGCGCAGCACCTGCTGCGATGCCTGGGCTGCGTCACCGACCGCGCCGACCGCGGCAAAGTCGGGCTCCGCCTTGGCCAGCTCGGCGTTGAGCGATGCGCGCACCTTGTCCATCGCGGCACGACCGGCTTCGCGCGCCGCCTTGGTCTGCGCAACGGCGTTGTCCCACATCACCTGCTGGGACGTGTTGAGGCTCAACTGCGCCTTGACGGAAGACAGGATATTCTCGATGCCCATGCCGGGCCCACCACCATGAGGACCGTGGCCGGGACCCGGGCCGCCCGGCTGCGCAAATGCGGCCGGAGCCGAACATGCGAGCAGCGCGGCAGCAGCGAACGCAGCGAAACGAGGGGTGCGGATGTTCATGTTGTGTTCCTTTACCGATGTTGACGAAGATCGACCGTCCCGGA
Organism: Betaproteobacteria bacterium; assembly: GCA_031410015.1. Taxonomy (GTDB): domain Bacteria; phylum Pseudomonadota; class Gammaproteobacteria; order Burkholderiales; family Casimicrobiaceae; genus VBCG01. Next base: position 999 of record JANNYI010000076.1, read on the forward strand.
CGTTGAACTGGAAGCGCCGGGACTCATGAGTCAGAACTGCATTGTGGGCGTTCGGTTCGCGCTTGCCCGCCCCCGATTGCAAGCGGACGTTGCGCCAGGCCCCTCCCGTTACAATCGTTTACAGTTGCGCCACTGCCATCGCGCGCCGATGCCGTTCTAATCTTCACCATGGCGACCAAGAACCCTTCCCCCCGCATCCTCGTCGTCGACGACGACGTGCGCCTGCGCGACCTGTTGACCCGTTATCTCGGCGAACAGGGCTTTTCCGTGCTGGCACTCCCGGACGCGCGCGACCTCGACAAGAAACTCCAGCGCGATCCGCCGCACCTCGTCGTGCTCGACCTGATGCTGCCAGGCGAGGATGGCCTGTCCATCTGCCGGCGGCTGCGCGGCGCGGGTGAAACCGGGCCCATCATCATGCTCACCGCGAAGGGCGAGGATATCGACCGCATCGTGGGCCTCGAAATGGGCGCTGACGATTACCTGGCCAAGCCGTTCAACCCGCGCGAACTCGTCGCACGCATTCATGCCGTGCTGCGCCGGCACGGCGAGCGACCCGCGCCCGGCACGCCGTCGGACGAAGGCACCGTGGCGTGTGGCCCGCACCTGCTCGACCTCGCGGCCCGGTCGTTGCGCTGCGGCGACCGCGACGTGCCGCTCACCACCGGCGAATTTTCCCTGCTGCGCGTGTTCGTCCAGCATCCGCGCCAGCCGCTGGCGCGCGAGAAGCTGATGATGCTGGCCCGCGGCCGCGACCACGAGGTGTTCGACCGCGCCATCGATGTGCAGGTTTCCCGGCTGCGCAAGCTGATCGAGCCCGACGCCGCCAATCCGCGGTACATCCAGACCGTGTGGGGATTCGGCTACGTCTACGTCCCCGATGCGGTCAACGAGCCGGCGGCGGCGCCCGGCAACCCGGCGTGACGATCCTGCCCCGGTCGCTGTTCGGGCGGCTGGTCCTGCTGCTCGTGGCCGTGGTGACACTGGCGGCGCTCACCAGCATCATCCTGTTCCGGATGGAGCGCGCCAATCTCGTCAACCGGCAGCTGAGCGAGACGAAGCTCACGCAACTGCAATCGATCCGCAGCGCGCTCGAAGGCGCCGACGGCCCTGAGCGGCGCGAAACGCTCGCGCGCATCGGGCGCGAATTCGGGGTCCGCGTCATTCCCGAGAACGAGCGCCCGCGCATCGGCCAGGCGCCGGCCGGCGGGCCGCTGATGACCGATCTGGCCGAGCGTCTGCGCGAGCGCCTGGGTCCGGAAACCGAGATCCGCTTCGCGCCGCGGCTGCAGATGCTGCTGGTGCGCGTGATCGCGTCGGGCACCGCCTATTGGGTCGGCGTGCCGGTACCGCCGCGGCCCCCTGCCGAAGACCTGCCGATGCGGGGCCTCACCTGGATGCTGATCGTGCTCGGCTTCCTGCTGATCGCAGCGTTCACGTTTGCGCGCTACCTCGCGCGGCCGTTGCGCGACCTCGCGGCCGCCGCCGGACGCGTGGGCCGGGGCGAGACGCCGCCGCCGCTGCCGGAGTCGGGACCATCCGAGATCGCGGCGGTCAATCGCGGCTTCAACGCGATGACCGCCAACCTGCGGCAGATCGAACACGATCGCGCGTTGCTGCTGGCCGGCGTTTCGCACGACCTGCGCACGCCGCTCGCGCGCCTGCGCCTTGGCGTCGAACTCGGCACGCGCGACGAATCGACGCGCGCCGGCATGGTGGCCGACATCGTGGAAATGGATCGCATCATCGGCCAGTTCCTCGACTTCGCGCGCAACGAATCCACGACCGCCTTCGAGCCTGCGGACCTCGATGCGATCGTGCGGGCCGGGGTGGAACGCTATGCAGCGGCTGGTTCGCCCGTCACGTTCGTGCCCGGCGGCGTGCCGCGACTGCCGCTCAAGGCCACGGCAATATCGCGGCTGGCCGCCAACCTGATCGACAATGCGCTGGCCTATGGCGCGCCCCCGGTCGAGGTCAGCACGGCCGTCGACGGCCGCAGTGCCGTGCTCACGGTCGCCGACCGTGGCGCGGGCATCGCCCCCGACGAGGTCGAACGCCTCAAGCAGCCGTTCACCCGCGCCTCGGAAGCGCGGGCGCGCACCGATGGCGCCGCGGGTGCGGGACTGGGCCTCGCCATCGTCGAGCGGATCGCGCGCCTGCACGGCGGCAGCTTCGATCTCCTGCCGCGCAACGGTGGCGGCATGATTGCCCGCGTCACGCTGCCGCTGGCGCAGCCGGCCTGACGACATCCGCCGACGCGCGCCCGCAGCAATGGCGCGTGGCGCGCACAACCCGCAACCTGTGGCGCCGTCAGGGCGACATCGACTGGATACGCCGCAGCAGCACCACCGCCTCCGCCGCGATGCCCTCCTCGCGGCCGGCAAAGCCCAGGCGCTCGGTGGTCGTGGCTTTGACTGAAATCTGCGCCGGATCGACGCCGAGATCGGCCGCGATATTGCCGCGCATGGTCGCCACGAACGGCGCCAGCCGGGGCGCCTGCGCAATCACGGTCGAGTCGAGATTGCCCACTTCCCATCCCGCTTGCCGGACCAGCCCGGCCACGTGCCGCAGCAGCGTGCGGCTGTCCGCGCCCTTGTAGCGCGGATCGCTGTCGGGAAAGTGCGCGCCGAGATCGCCCAGCGCCAGCGCGCCCAGCAGCGCGTCGGCAATCGCGTGCAGCAGCACGTCGGCGTCAGAATGGCCGGCCAAACCGCGCGCATGCGGAATGGTCACGCCACCGATGACCAGCGGCCGCCCCGCCACGAGCGCGTGCACGTCGTAACCGGTGCCGATGCGCAGTGTCATTGCGTCTCCCCTTCCCGCGCCTGCGCCGCCAGTATCGCTGCCGCAAGCACGAGATCCGCCGGATAGGTGATCTTGAGATTCTCGGGGCTGCCCAGGATGAGCCGCGGTTTCAATCCCAGCGCCTCCACCGCCTGCGCCTCGTCGGTGCAGGCGAGCGCCGTCGCCTGGGCAAACGCACGGCGCAGCACGCCGAAGCGAAACATCTGCGGCGTCTGCGCCTGCCACAGATGCGCCCGCGGCTCGGTGGCCAGAACGCGCGGAACGTCGGCCTCGCGATCGCTGCGCTTGAGCGTATCCGCAACCGGGATGGCAAGGAGCCCGCCAACGGCATCGTCGCGCAGGTGCTCGACCAGGCGCGTCAGCGCATCGCGCGGGACGCACGGCCGCGCCGCATCGTGCACCAGCAGCCAGTCATCGTCCGCGCATCGACCGTGCATGCTCGCCAATGCGTTGGCGACGGTCGCGGCACGGGTTTCGCCGCCACAGCGCAGCACCGTGACGCCCGCTGCCGGCGGCCCCATCCGGTCGAACTCGCGGTCCTCGGTCGCGAGCGCCACGAACGTCTCGCTCGACGCCAGCCCCTGTCGCAGCCGCGCCAGCGTGTGCGCGAGGACCGGGGCCCCGGCGAGCAATGCGTACTGCTTGGGCGTGGCCGCACCGAAGCGCGATCCGCCACCGGCGGCGGGAATCAATGCGAAGAGCTGCGGCATGGAGGAGCGATCATGATGGATTGTCAGAGCACGAGCGCGATGCGCTCCTCGTCCAGCGCGACGAAGCCCAGGCGCTCGTAGAAACGCCAGGCGCCGGCGTTGTCGCGATGGCATCCCGAGTCGACGCGGGCGACGTCTTCCGCGCGCAGTCGCGTCAGCAGCGCGGCCAGCATCGTGCCCCCCACGCCGCGGGACAGCCACGCCGGATGCACGGTGACGTCGTCGAGCTTGGCCACGACGGCCCCGCGCGACGTGGAAATCGCGTGGCACACGACGCACGCGCCCACGGCCGTGCGGGCGTCCGGCGTCCGCGCGTGCGCCAGCCAGACAAACCCCAGTTCCGGGCGTTCGAGAAAGAGCTCCAGCGCGCGGGCCAATGCCGGCGCGCCGCCGTCGCCATAGGCGGCCGCCGACGCGCGGTAGTGGACATCCGCGCCGAGAAAGTGGCCGAGCAGCGCCTGCGCATCGGGCATCGTGGCACGCGTCATCGCAGCGCATTCGAGCGCGATGGCGGTCACGGGCCGGCGTCCGCAATGGCGGTCAGCGCCACCCGGATGCGCGCCGGAATGGCGGCCGGACGCTGCGTGGCGCGATCGACCCACACGTGGACGAAGCGCCCGCTGGCCGCAGGTTCGCCGGCATCCTCGGCGAAGAGGCCAATGGCGTAGGTGACGGAGGAGTTGCCGATCCGGGTGACGACCAGTCCCGCGTCGACCACCTGCGGGAACGACAGCGACTGGTGGAACCGGCACGCGGTCTCGACCACGTAACCGACGACGGCATCCGCTGCCGGATCGAGCCCGCCGGCATGAATGAGATGCGCGTTCACCGCAGTATCGAAATACGAGTAGTAGGTGACGTTGTTGACGTGGCCGTAGGCGTCGTTGTCCATCCAGCGGGTGGGGATGGCGACGAAGTGGCGATAAGCGGAGCGCGGGCGCGGCGCGGCTTCAGTCATGGCCCGGCGTGGCGCTGCGCGAGGTCGAGCGCGCGGCGCTGCGCGCAGCCGGCCGCGTGCCGGCAAACATCCGGCGGTCGAGCAACTCGATCCAGTGCCGCACCGGCGTGCCCGTGCCCGACTCGAGATGCGTCATGCACCCGATGTTGGCGGTGACGATCACTTCCGGGCGCAGCGCCTCGAGTGCGCGCAGCTTGTTGGCCTTGAGCGTGTTGGCCAGCACCGGCTGCAGCACCGAATACGTGCCGGCCGAACCACAGCACAGATGCGTGTCGGCCACCGGCAGCAGCGAGTGGCCGATCGCAAGCAGGATTTCCTCGACCTGGCCGCGGATCTTCATGCCGTGCTGCAACGTGCACGGCGGGTGAAAGGCGATGCGTTGCGGGCCCTGGTCCATCGCAATCAGCGGCGCGATCTTCTTCCACTCCGCCGTGACGATCTCGATGGGATCGCGCGCCAGCTCGCCGATCTTCTTCGCCTTGGCCGCATAGGCGGCGTCGTGCGCAAGGAAGTGCCCGTAGTCCTTGACCATCACGCCGCAGCCACTGGCGGTGACGACGATGCCCTCGAGTCCGCGGTGGACGTGCGGCCACCAGGCGTCGATGTTGCGGCGTACGATCGCGCGCGCCTCGTCCTCGGCCGACAGATGATGCGAGAGCGCGCCGCAGCAGCCCCCGCCCCCCGGGATGCGCAGCGGCGAAATGCCGATGCGGTCGAGCACGCGCGCGGCCGCGGCGTCGATGCCCGGCTTCAACGTCGGCTGCACGCAGCCTTCCATGATGATCATCTTGCGGGCGTGGCGCGGCGCCGGCCATTCGCCGGCGCGGCCCGAGGAGGGAATCTTGTCCGCGAGTTCGCGCGGCAGCAGCCCCTTCACCAAACGGCCCATCGTCATCGCGGCGCCGAACAGCGGCTTGTTGAGCAATCCGCGGCGCAGCGTCCATCGCTCCAGCGCTGCGGCCGGCGCGCGGGGAACCTTGGCGTCGACCAGCCCCCGCCCGATGTCGAGCAGGCGGCCGTACTGCACGCCCGACGGGCATGTGGTCTCGCAACTGCGGCACGTAAGGCAGCGGTCGAGATGCGTCTGCGTCTTGGCCGTGACCTCGGCGCCTTCCAGCACGCCCTTGATGAGGTAGATGCGTCCGCGCGGACCGTCGAGCTCGTCGCCGAGGATCTGGTACGTCGGACACGTAGCCGTGCAGAATCCGCAATGCACGCAGGCGCGCAGTATGGCATCGGCCTCGCGGCCCTCGCGCGTGTCGCGGTACTCGGGAGACAGGTTGGTTTGCATGGGCGCTGCGGGGCCTCTAGAACGCTTCGAGCAAGCGACCACGGTTGAGAATGCCGTGCGGATCGAACGCCGACTTCAACTGCCTGTGCAGGGTCAGCATCGCCTCGGACAGCGGCGCGAAGACATCGCCCGACTTTTCCGTGCTGCGAAAGAGCATGGCGTGGCCACCGCTGGCGTTGGCCCACGCCCGCACCTTGTCGGGATCGGTGCGTTCGCCGCCGGCAAGCCAGCGCAGCGCGCCACCCCACTCGATCAGTTGCTCGCCACCCAGGTCGGTGTAGGGCGCCGTGGACTTGACGGACAATCGCCAGAGCGCAACGCCGGCAGCCGCCGATCCGGTGAAATAGATGTGCCGGTGATCGCGCACGCTGGTCCAGTAGGCGTCGGCATCGGCCAGCGGCTCGCCGCCGATCTTCGCGGTGGCCGCGACCACCGCGGGCGCGGCACCGGACAGGCGCACCCGCAGGCGGCCATGGTGATAACAGGTGGCCGACAGCGGCAACGGCTGGCCGCCCCACTCGTTGACGACACGGATCGCATGGTCGGCCGAGCACTCGAGCGTCAATGTCGTCTCGGCGGCCGGCAGCGGCAGGCACTTCAACGACACCTCGGTCACGATGCCGAGCGTGCCCAGCGCTCCGGTCATCAGGCGCGACGCATCGAAGCCGGCCACGTTCTTCATCACCCGCCCGCCGAACTGCAGGTCCTGGCCCACGCCGTCGAGCACCCGCACGCCGAGCACGAGGTCGCGCACGGCGCCGGCATACGGACGCCGGGGACCGGACAGGCCGCTGGCAATCGCGCCGCCCAGCGTGCCGCCTTCGCCGAAATGCGGCGGCTCGAACGCAAGCATCTGGCCGCGCGCGCGCATCGCGCTCTCGATGGCGACGAGCGACGTGCCGGCCCGTGCCGTCAGCACCAGTTCGGTGGGTTCGTAGTCGATGATGCCGGCGTAGGTGGACGTGTCGAGCACTTCCCCGGTCAGCGCGCCGCCATAGAAGTCCTTGGTGCCCCCGCCACGGATGCGCAGCGGCGTCCCGGCCGCCGCGGCGCTGCGCACGCGCGCTTCGAGAGCCTCGAGCGCAGGATCCATCACGGCCGAACCACGGATTCGATGGCGTCCCGGTACAGCAGGCGCGGCTCGTCGGCCGCGATGATCTCCGTTTCCGCCAACGCCGCCGCCTCCCACTCCTTCAGGAACGGGTGCGCAAGCAGTGCGGCGCGGTATTCGCCGGCCACGCCCGCCGGCTTGACGAGGTAGGTCTGGAAGCGAAAGGCCACCGGCGCGTAGAACACATCGGCCAGGCTGAACGCGCCGCACAGGAAGCTGCCGCCTGCGCCGAAGCGCGTGCGCCCTTCCGTCCACAGGCTCTCGATCCGGTGCACGTTGGCCGCGGTGGCGTCCGACCACGGCCGCACGTCCATGCGTTCGCGGATGCACATCGTCATCGCATTGCGCATCGCGCCGAAGCCCGAATGCATCTCGCACGCCGCTGCACGCGCCCACGCGCGCGCGGCCCGATCGGCGGGCCACATGCCCGGATGGTGCTCGGCCAGGTATTCGCCGATGGCGAGCGAATCCCAGATCGCGATGTCGCCGTCGTGCAGCGCCGGCACCAGTGCCGTCGGCGAGAACGCGAGATTGTCCGGATTGAACGCGCCGGTGAGGCTGACGTGCACTTCGCGGAACGGCACGCCGGACAATTTGACCGCGAGCCAGCCGCGCAGCGACCACGACGAATAATTCTTGTTGCCGATGTAGAGGGTGAGCATGATCAGAGCGGAACCGTCTTGCCCGGATTCATGATGTTGAGCGGATCGAACGCGCGCTTGATCGTGCGCATCAGGTCCACGGCCTCGCCGTGCTCGGCCACGAGCGCTTCCAGCTTGTGCACGCCGATGCCGTGCTCGCCGGTGCAGGTGCCGCCCATGGCAATGGCGCGCATGCTGACGCGATGGGCAATGCCCTCGGCCTGTTCGCGCTCGGCGGCACTGGCGGGATCGTAGAGCACCAGCACGTGGAAATTGCCGTCGCCGACATGGCCGACGATGGGGGACAGCAAGCCGACCTGGTCCAGGTCGGCGCGCGTTTCCAGCAGGCAATCGGCGAGCCTTGAAATCGGCACACAGGCGTCGGTGGAAAACGCGTGCCTGCCCGGCGCGAGCGCCAGCGCGGCGTAATACGCATTGTGGCGCGCCTTCCACAGCCGCGACCGCTCCTCCGGTTGCGTGGCCCACTGGAACGCGCTGCCGCCATGCTCCGCAGTGATCGCCTGCATCATCTCGGCCTGCTCGCGCACGCCCGCCTCGGTGCCGTGGAATTCGAACAGCAGCGTGGGCTGCGCGGCAAAGCCCTCCAGTTTGGAGTAGCGGATGCACGCGTCCATCTGCAGGCCATCGAGCAACTCGATGCGGGCCACCGGCAGGCCCATCTGCATTGCCGTGATCACGGTGTCCACGGCGCTCTTGAGATCGGCAAACTGGCACACCGCGGCCGAGATGGCCTCCGGAATGCCGTAGAGCCGCAACTGGATTTCGGTGATGATGCCCAGCGTGCCCTCGCTGCCGACGAAAAGTCGCGTGAGGTCATAGCCCGCGGAGGACTTGCGAGCGCGGCCGCCCGTGCGCACGATGCGGCCGTCGGCGGTGACCACGGTCAGCCCCAGCACGTTCTCGCGCATCGTGCCGTAGCGGACCGCGTTGGTGCCCGAGGCGCGCGTGGACGCCATGCCGCCGATCGTGGCATTGGCGCCCGGATCGATCGGAAAGAACAGCCCGGTGCCCTTCAACTCGACATTGACCTGTTCGCGCGTCACGCCAGCCTGCACGCGGCAGTCCAGATCCTTCTCGTTGATCTCCAGCATGCGGTTCATCTGCGACAGGTCGATGCACACGCCCCCGTACAGCGCGGCCACGTGCCCCTCCAGCGAAGTGCCCACGCCAAATGCAATCACCGGCACGCGCGCGGCGTGGCACAGGCGCACGATGCCGGCCACCTCCTCGTTGGTGTGCGGAAACACGACGACGTCGGGCAGCCCCGCATCGGCCATGCCTTCGCCGTGGCCGTGCTGTTCGCGGATCGCGGCGGTGGTCACCGCGCGTTCGGCGAAGTCGCGGCGCAGCGTGGTCACTACGCCGTCCACCTCAGCGGCCGTGGGGCGGGCGCGCAAATCGTTCAATGCATTCATCGGTCAGCCTTCATCGGACTTCAGAACCGCGGCAGTTCCGGATGCCGCAGCTCGCCGTGATGGACGTGCATCCTTCCCATCTCGGCGCAGCGTTGCAGCGTGGGCACGGCCTTGCCCGGATTGAGGAGGCCAAGCGGATCGAAGGCCGCCTTGATGGCGTGAAAGCGTTCCAGCTCCGCGGTGCGGAACTGCACGCACATGCCGTTGAGCTTCTCGACACCCACCCCGTGTTCGCCGGTGACGGTGCCGCCGACCTCGATGCACAGCTCGAGAATGCGATCGCCGAATTCGAGTGTCTTTTCCGAATCGCCAGGCTTGTTGGCGTCGAAGAGGATCAGCGGATGCAGGTTGCCATCGCCCGCGTGAAACACGTTGGCGCATTCGAGCCCGAATTCCTTCGACCAGCCGGCAATCGCGCGCAGCACGCGCGGCAGCGCCTTGCGTGGAATGGTGCCGTCGATGCAGTAATAGTCGGGGGCGAGCCGGCCCACGGCGGGAAAGGCCGCCTTGCGGCCCGACCAGAAGAGCAGCCGTTGCGCCTCGTCCTTCGACACGCGGATCTCGGTGGCGCCCGACGCGGTGAGCACGCGCTTGATCTCCGCCGTTTCGGCGGCCACTTGCTCGGGCGTGCCGGCGGACTCCACCAGCAGCACCGCCGCCGCGTCGAGCGGGTAGTTGGCATGCACAAACTGCTCGACCGCCCGCGTGGCGGCCTGGTCCATCATCTCGAGGCCCGCGGGGATGATGCCGGCGCCGATGATCGCGCCGACCGCGGCGCCCGCCTGCTCGACATCGGCAAAGGCGGCCAGCGCCACCTGCGCCAGCTGCGGCTTCGGCGTGAGCTTGACCGTGATCTCGGTGATCACCGCCAGCAGACCCTCGCTGCCGGTGATGAGCGCCAGGAGGTCGTAGCCGGTGCTGTCCAGCGCATCGCCGCCGAACTCCACCACGTCGCCGTTGATCAGCACGCCACGCACGCGGCGCACGTTGTGCACCGTCAACCCGTACTTGAGGCAATGCACGCCCCCGGCGTTCTCGGCCACGTTGCCGCCGATCGAGCAGGCAATCTGCGACGATGGGTCCGGCGCGTAGTAGAGCCCGTAGGCCGCGGCAGCCTCGGAAATGGAGATGTTGCGCACCCCCGGTTGCACGATTGCCGTGCGGGCGAGCGCATCGATCGAGACGATGCGCCGGAACTTGGCCAGCGACAGCACGATGCCGTTGCGGTCCGGCAGCGCCCCGCCCGAGAGGCTGGTGCCGGCGCCGCGCGCCACCACCGGGAGCCGCGCGGCATGACACGCCTTGAGGATCGACACCACCTGCGCCTCGGTCTCCGGCAGGACGACCGCGACGGGCAGCTCGCGAAAGAGCGTCAGCCCGTCGCACTCGTAGGGCTTGGTGTCCTCGGCGGCGGTCAGAAGCGCTTCCGGCGGCAGGATTGCCGAAAGTTGCGCATGCACGGCAGCATCGAGCATCGGGCGGGGCCTTGGTAGGGGCGGCAATCCCCGCCGGGCGGCCGGGGAACGGTTCAGCAATCGATTATTTCACAAAGCAAGGGGTCACCGGCAACATCGCTGCCTCGACGCTTGCCCGGCCTGTACTTCCCGACCTTCCTTCCCTAGAATCGCGAATCCGGGCGTTTCCACCAAAACCAAATCGCGCCTGCCGGCAGTCCCCACCAGGAGGAATTCATGTTGTTCTTGCGCGCCGCCACTTCGCTTGTCGCTGTTGCCGTCCTTGCCGTTCTGCCGGTTGTCCCGGCCGCCGCGCAGGAAGTCATGAAGATGAACATCTCGATCGCCCAGAATTCGCACTATGGCATGGCGATCGACACGTTTGCGAAGGAAGTCGAAGCCCGGACCAACGGCCGGTACAAGATCCAGAACTTCTACTCCGGGGCCCTGGGCGCGGAGCGCGAATCCATCGAAGGCGTGCAGCTCGGCACGCTCGATCTGACGATGACCTCGACGGGACCGGTACCCAATTTTGTCCCCGAGGTTGCGATCCTCGATATTCCGTTCCTGTTCCGGGACTACAGTCATGCCCGCAGCACGCTGGATGGTCCGATCGGCCAGGAGATGCTGCTGAAGTTCCAGTCCAAGGGACTCGTGGCGCTGGCTTGGGGCGAAAATGGCTTCCGCCACATGACCAACAACAAACGCCCGGTCAACGTGCCCGATGACTTGAAGGGCCTCAAGATGCGGACCATGGAAAACCCGATCCATATCCAGGCGTACAAGCAGTTCGGCATCCTGCCCACCCCCATGGCGTTCACCGAGGTGTTCACCGCGCTGCAGCAGGGCACCGTCGACGGTCAGGAAAATCCGTTATCGGTGATCTCCGCCGGCAAGCTTGGCCAGGTCCAGAAGCACGTCAGCCTCACCGGGCACGTCTACTCGCCGGCGCTGATCCTGATGAGCAAGGCCAAGTGGGACAAGCTGTCCGCAGCGGACAAGGAGGCCTTCACCGCCGCCGCCAAGGAAGCCGTCAAGGCCAACCGCGCGCGCATAGATGAGGACGAGCGCAAGGTCGTCGCCGAACTGAAAGCCCAGGGCGTGACGGTGGTGGAAGTCGTGGACAAGTCGAAGTTCCAGGCCGCCCTTGCGCCGACCTTTGTGGAGTTCGGCAAGCGCTTCGGTCAGGACAACATCGACAAGATCAGGAACGCGAAGTAGAACTGCAGACCACCCAGCGCCGAACCCGTTCGGCATGGGTTGCGCGCAATGGCAAGCCGCCGTGGCATCACTGCCACGACGGCTTTTTTCTGGTCAGTGGTACCCGAAGAGATTCGGCAGCCAGGTGCTGATCGCGGGGATCAGCGAAAGCATCGCCAGCACCACGAGTTGCGCGTACATGAAGGGCCAGAGTTCCTTCACCATCTTCATCAGGGGCACCTTGGCCACCAGTGACGTCACGAACAGCAAACCGCCGACCGGCGGCGTGATCATGCCCATCGTCAGGTTGACGATCACGACAATGCCGAACTGAAGGTCATTGATGCCCAGCGCATGCGCGATCGGCGCGAGAATCGGCACGAGCACGACGATGCCCGGCAGCGGCTCGATGAAGATGCCGAACGCCAGCAGCAGCAGGTTCACCGCCAGCATGAACGCGATCGGACTCAGGTTCATCGACACGATCAGTTCGGTGAGTTGCTGCGGCACCCTCGAGACGGTGAGCACCCACGCAAATGCGCCGGACATCGCGACGATGATCAGCACGGATGCGGTGACGAGCGCCGATCGCGCCAGGATGCCGGGCAGCATGGCCCACGTCAGCGTCCGGTAGATGAGGCTGCCTGCAAACAGCGCGTAGAACACCGCGACCACGCTCGCCTCGGTCGGCGTGAAGATGCCGAACGCGATGCCACCTAGAATGATCGCCGGCAGCAGCAGCGCCGGCAACGCCTTCCATGTGTTGCGCCAGTAATCCTGCACGGTGAGGTTCTGCTTCACCCCACGGTAATTTCGACGAACCGAGATGACGTGGTTGATGATCGCCATCGCCACCGCAATCAGGATGCCCGGCATCACGCCAGCCACCATCAGGCCGACTAGGTTGATGTCGGGATAGACCAGCGCGTAGATGATCATGCTGATCGACGGCGGGATGATCGGTCCCAGAATCGAAACGGCTGCCGTCAATGCGGCGGCGTATTCCGGATGATAGCCATCCTTGCGCATCATCCGGATCATGATCGCGCCGGGACCCGCCGCATCGGCCAGGGCCGAACCGCTGATGCCGGAGAAGAACGTGATCGTCAGGATGTTGGTGTGGCCGAGCCCACCGCGGAACCGGCCCACGAACTGCGACGCGAAGCGCAGCAACACCTCCGACAGCGAACCGCCGGTCATGAGTTCGGCGGCGAGGATGAAGAAGGGCACCGCCAGCAGCGCGAAAACGTCCATGCCGCTGAACAGGTACTTGGGCAGCGCGATCAACGGCATCGTGCCGTTGTAGAGGATGGCCGCGAGCGTTCCGCCGCCAAGCGCAAATGCAACCGGCACCCCGATCGCCAGGAGCACGATGCAACCGATGAACAGCACGGCGATCATATCTTCACCGACTCGGGATCGAACTCGGCATCGACGATGAACCTTCGCTTGGCAATGTACGGCCCCGCCATCAGCAGCAGGTGGACGATCAGCAGCAGGAAGCCCACCGGCATGGCGAGATAGACGATCCCGACGGGAATCTCCATCACCGGCGTGGTCTGGCCCCACGTCAGCGCGGCGTACCGGAATCCGATCCACACCATGAAGCTGAAGAATCCGAGTAGCAGGAGGAAAATCAGTGCGCGAATGAAGTGGGCCTGGCGCGGAAATGCATCCTGCAGATTGTCGATCCCGATGTGGCCGCCATAGCGCAGCACGAGGCCCGCGCCGAGAAACGTCAGCCAGATCATCAGGTACCGTGAGACCTCCTCGACCCAGAGGATGGAGGCGTCGGTCAGAAACCGCAGCGCCACATTGGCAAAAACCATCAGCGCCATGGCGGCCAGGATCACGATGACGAGCCACCGATTGAGACTCAGCAATATTCGGTCGAAAGCCTTCACTGCGAACTCCTCCTGTGGAAACGCCCGGTACCCGTCCGGCGGGCACCAATCCGCTTGGCGGCGGGGCCGGTACGAAGGCCGCCCCGTAATGTAATGTGCTTCGCGCGCGATTGGGAGATTGAAATGACGTACCGTTGCCCCTGCCGGCGACGGTGAACATTACAATCGACCCATGGCCTCATCGCCCGCTTCCGTCCGCCCGCTGGCAGGCCTCCGCGTTCTCGAGATGGGGGCGCTGATCGCCGGCCCCTTCTGCGCCAAGGTGCTGGCCGAGTTCGGCGCGGAGGTGATCAAGCTCGAGCCGCCCGGGCACGGCGATCCGCTGCGCAAATGGCGCTACGTCAAGGACGGCACGTCGGTGTGGTGGCACGTGCAGTCGCGCGAGAAGCGCTCCGTCACGGTCGACCTGCGCCAGCCTGAAGGGCAGGCCATCGCGCGTGCGTTGGCGGAACGCGCGGACATCGTCATCGAGAATTTTCGTCCCGGCACGCTGGAAGGCTGGGGGCTTGGCTTCGAGGCGTTGGCCGCCGTCAACCCAGGGCTCATCATGGTGCGCATCTCGGGCTACGGCCAGACCGGCCCCTATCACGAACGGCCGGGCTTCGGCGTGATCGGCGAAGCGATGGGCGGGCTGCGCCATGTCACCGGCACGCCCGACCGGCCGCCATCGCGCACCGGCATCTCCATCGGCGACACGCTTTCCGCACTGTACGGCGTCATCGGCGCGATGTTCGCGCTGGAGCATCGCCGCAAGACCGGCGTGGGCCAGGTCGTCGACGTCGCGCTGTACGAGTCGGTGTTCTCGGTGATGGAGTCCCTGCTGCCGGAGTTCGACGCGTTCGGCGCGGTGCGCGAGCGCACCGGCTCGATCCTGCCCGGCATCGCGCCGACGTCGGCTTACCGCTGCAACGACGACAGCTATGTGCTGATTGCCGGCAATGGCGACTCGATCTTCAGGCGCTTGTGTCGCGCGATGGGCCGCGACGATCTCGCGGCGGACGCCGCACTGGCGCACAACGACGGCCGCGCGGCGCGGCAGCTGTGGCTGGATGGCGAAATCGAAGCGTGGACGATGGCGCGTTCGCCGGAGGCGGTGCTGGCGGCGATGGCGGCCGCCGAAGTTCCGGCATCGAAGATCTACAACATCCGCGACATCGTCGCCGACGCGCACTACCAGGCGCGCGGGATGCTGCGCGAGATCCAACTCGCTGATGGCGGCAAGCTGAAGGTTCCCGGCGTCGTGCCGCGGTTGTCCGCGACCCCCGGCGACTTCACTGGCGGAGGTCCCGAACTGGGTCAGCACACCGACGAGGTGTTGCTCGATCTCGGCTACGACGACGCCGCCATCGCGCAGTTGCGGGAGCGCGGAATCGTCTGATCGGACGCACGTTCGATGCGGAAGGCGGTCCTAGTTCTGTTCGTCGCGGCGCAAGTCGTTGCGTGTTCTGTTTATCAGTCTGCCATCGGCCAACTGCGGCCAGTCGGCAGCAGTCCCCAAACTAACGGGCGGTAACCGCGTAAGAGCCCGTGCCCTGCCAGGAACTCGCCAGTCTGCTTTCCGTTGCGTAAGCGAGCATACTGCGTGCGTACCACGGGGGATGGATGAACAATCGCCGCAAACTCCTCGAACTTCTGCTTGCGCTTGGTGTGGGCGTGGCTTCGGGTGTCGGACGCGCGCAGACAGCGCGCACGTACCGGGTGGGACTGTTGTTTGGGGGGCGGACGGAGGGCAACAGGGAATTCCATGATGCCTTCCGGGAGCAGATGGCGGCCTTGGGTTACGTCGAGGGTCGAAACCTGATCATCGATGTCCGCTTCGGGAACAACATGGGAGATCGCGCCACGCTGCTTGCCGAGGAACTCACCGCGTTGCACCCAAACGTCTTCGTCGCTGCCCAGGGCCAGGCGGTAGCGGCCGGCAGTCGCCTGCCGAGCACTATCCCGGTGGTGATCATCTCCAGTGGCAACCCGGTTGACGCCGGCTTCGTGGCGAGTTTCGCCAGGCCGGGAGGCAACGTTACCGGCATTTCGCTGCTCGCCGTCGAACTGGTGGGTAAGCGTATTGAGCTGCTGAAGGAGATGCAGCCCAAGCTAAGTACCGTTGCCGTGATTACGGATCCGCAGCATGCGGGTCAGCATCGCGAACGGGCTGCTTCGGAGGAGGAGGCCAAGAAGCTCGCTATCCGCATTCTCTATTACCCGGTGCGAAACAGTGCCGAGCTGGATGCGGCACTCATCGCGGGCAAGGCGGCCGGTGCCGAAGGGATCGTCGCATTTCCTGACGGAGTTACCTATCCGAATCGCAACGCGATCGCGGAATTCGCGGTGCAAAACAGGCTACCGGTAGTCGCAGGCTGGGCCTCGTTCGTCGACGCCGGTTGCCTGCTTTCATACGGACCCAATCAACGCGCTACCTATGCTCGTGCCGCCTATTTCGTGGACCGAATCATCAAAGGAACGAGTCCGGCGGATTTGCCGGTCGAACTTCCAAGCGTCGTGGAACTGGCGGTCAACCGGAAGACAGCCAAAGCGCTTGACATCAGGATCCCCAACTCCATACTGGCGCGAGCCGACAAGTTGATCGAGTAGTCACGGCAATGACTGCGATAGAGAATCGCTACTGACAGCTTCGGGTCGTTCTGCGCCCGTCGCCGATCAAACCGCCCACGTTCAGACTTGAAGGTCGCTGACCGGCCAGTAGCCGACATTGCCTAGATCTGCCGTTAGTGGTCGTTGGAAGCCAGACGCTTCGTCTAGTCGGCGCAACGCCTCATCTGGGTTCTCGGCTTTCGGCCCGAGGCCGAGGCTGACGGTACGCTCGGCAATCCATGCCTAATGGGGACACTGGAAGTGAAGAAATCCTCCGACCCTACCAGTTTCAAAAATCGTTTCCCTTACAAGGACGCATTTGACATTGATTACCCGCAGGACGAGGTGCCCGGTCAATCGCAAAGCGGAGGTGACTGCGCCTCCCTCGGCGCATATTCGGTCCGCCGTGCCGCATCCAGCCACGAACCGACTTTCGCGCGACTACCCCAAAGCGGAGGCTCATGGCAGCGCATTGACGCACGTCAAGTGCCGAGAGGAGACCAAGGCCGTCCTTGCTTCGTCAGGTCAGTAGCGCCCATGCAGCATTGACAGCGGGGATGAAC
>JANNYI010000077.1:0-4799 GCA_031410015.1 Betaproteobacteria bacterium
CTCAAGGTGCTGCAGAGCTTTGGGGTCAAACTCAATGTCACTGCGTAGGCGAAGCATCGTGTTGCAGCCTAACGCAGCGGTCAACACGGACGCCCACCGGCGGGGCTTCGCCCGCGCCGCGGTCGCCGGTTACCTGACACGTTGGGCGTCAGCGAACCCCGACCATGTGAAGTCCGCCTTTTACCGACTTTGCGGAGGTTACGAGTGAAACCCTTTACCGCGGTCGCCGTTGTCGTCTTCTCGCTTGTCGCCCTACTGCAATTGCTTCGCGTCGCGTTGGGGTGGGAGGTCACAGTGAACGGTATCCTGGTTCCAATGTGGGCGAGTGTCGTCGCTTGCGTAGTCGCAGCTACTCTTGCATTCATGCTTTCGCGCGAAGCCCGCTCATGAATCATCTCGCTCCGAGGCCATATCACTCGATGGCTCCATCCAGCGGCTACGCGACCGGTTTGTGGCCCAACCCGGCGGTCAACCGGACGCGCCGGTTCATGGCTTCTACTTGGCGAGCGTCCTTGCGGCGCGCCGGTTACCTTACTCGTTGGGGCCCATGTCGCCTGCTCCGGTGGAAACGCTACGGCTATCGCTGTTGCCGCGTGGCCAGCGTTGCTTGGCGCGCGCATGTCCGCGCTTCCATGTGCCTGGTGGACAGGTCGGCAGCGCGGCGGTTGAGCCTGATGAACGCGAAGGCGGAGATTGCCACTTTGGGAAATGAATCGGTACCGAGGAACGGTCGCGTGTGGCGCGCGATTCGGCTGGTTGCGATGGCAGTCCTCGCCGCAAGCATGGTTCAGGGTGCGTGGGCACAAGGTTCACCCATGCTCGATTTCCAGCCGTTCGCCGGGACGCCTAGCGACGGGACAGCTTCCGATCCCACGATTCGTCCCATGTTGAGGCCGGATCGGTCGGCCTATATCGGCATTCGACAAGCGATCGATTTTCGGGGCAACGGCCGATCGGATTACTTTCTTTGTCATGCCTCCGACGATTCGGCGATCAGGGTACCTTGCCGCGTGCTGCGCCCGCAGGACGACGGCTCACTGACCGAAATCACGCGCCAGTTCTTCGGACAAGGCGCGCTGCCGAATTCCGTGAGCACGTCCTGGATAGTCGCCGGTGACTTCAATGGTGACGGGCGCCCCGATGTTTTCGTTGCAGGCTTCGGCCGAGATGTGTTCCCTTTCGATGGCGAGAGGAACATCTTGCTCATCTCCAGCAACGACGGTACTTACACGGATCGATCGTCGACGCTGCCTCAGGCAGCGGCCACTGCATACTCGTCCTGTGCCGGCGACATCGATGGCGATGGCAACCTCGATATCTACGTTGGCAATTTTGCGAATAGCCCGGCCGGCCCGTACTTCCTTCTCGGCAACGGCGACGGCACCTTCACTCCGGCCGCCGGCAGGCTGCCGCCGGAAGTCGTGGCGCGGCAAACGGGCTTCCAGGCGGCGTCCTGCAAACTTGTCGATGTCGACCGGGACGGTCATGTCGATCTGGTACTCGGCATCTTCAACCCCACCGACAGCAGCTTCATCCTGTTCAATGACGGCACCGGGGACTTCACGAAGCGGCCGCGGTACGTGCTGCCGCCCGGTCCGCTGGCTGGGGGACCCCACGAGAATTACGATTTGGTCACGCGCGACATCAATCGCGATGGTTACCCCGATCTCATTTTCATGTCGGGATCCGTTCCGGATTACAGGAGCTTCGGGTTGCAGATCCTGATCAATCGTGGAGACGGGACGTTTGTCGACGAAACGGCGGCTCGGCTCGGTGGCCCGGGCGCCGGCAAGTTTGGGCAGTACTGCGCGTCGATCGGTATCGCCGATCTCAACGGTGACGGGTGGGAAGACCTGTTCTGCAGGCACAGCAACAACTGGGACGCCGCGGTCCCGCGCTTCTGGATCAGCAACGGCAACGGCACCTGGACCCGGGTGGCCAGCAATCCCCCACTTCCCGCGAAGGTCATCAGCGGGAGTTTCGATGCCATCGATCTCGACGGTGATGGGCGTCCCGACCTTGTGTGGGTCGCGCCAACGGACATTGGGGATGTGGCCTACGCATCGTTCCAGAATCGCGCGCCGCGCACGGTACCCAGCGAACCGATCATCGGCCAGGCCGTCACGGGCAATCGTCGGGTGACCATCGCATTCAAGCCCTCGCTTGCCAGCGGCGCATCGCCCATCGCCAACTACACCGCCATCTGCACTGCGGGTGCGCAGACTGGCACGATCACCGCGTCTGCGACAGGTTCTCCGATCACCGTCGACAATTTGACCAATGGCAAGCTCTACACCTGCGTCGTTACCGCCGGCAGCGCATCCGGCATCAGCCTGCCGTCGGCATCGGTGCGCGTGAAGCCGTCGACCCCGCCGGTCGTGAAGATCGCCGCGATCGAGTATTTTCACGCGGCGTTCGAGCACTACTTCGTCACCGACATTGCGGACGAGATTGCCAAACTCGATAGCGGCACGTTCGCAGGCTGGGCGAGAACCGGCAAGTCGTTCAATGTCTTCGCCTCCGCGGGCGCTCCGGCGTCTACTGTGCGGGTTTGCCGGTACTTCAGCACGACCTTTGCTCCCAAGAGTTCGCACTTCTATTCGGCGCTGGCCAATGAATGCGACGGACTCCTGAGCAACCCGAACTGGCAGTTCGAGGGCTACGTCTTCAATGTCGCGCTGCCGGCAGGCGACGGTGGGTGTCCAGCAGGCTATGCGCCGGTCTATCGCGTCTATAACGATGGCAAAGGGGCCGCCCCCAACCACCGTTTCACGACGGATCTCGCCGTTCGCGGCCAGATGCTGGCGCAGGGCTATCTGCCAGAGGGATACGGCATAGGCGTCTCCATGTGCTCGCCGAATTGATGCTAGGGCATCGCCTGGATGGCGATTCACGCGAACGCATGCTTGGGAATGAAATGCTCGCGGCGCGCCTACTGCGACTCAGTACTATGTGGCCCAACCCTGCGCTCAACCGGACGAGCCGGTACTGGGCTGCATCCTTGTCGCGGTCGGCGCAGCCCGCCGGTTAGCTAGTACGTTAGGTCACTCCCATTGAGTTGCGGCACTTGCATTATGCATATAATGTGCATATATTAACGCAATGCCGAGCATCTTCGATCCAGCTAAGGACGCGGCGAACCGCAAGAAACACGGTGTCTCCCTCGCAGAGGGGGATGGCGTGTTCTACGACCCGCTTGCTCTTACGGTTGATGATTCCTCGTCACAGGGCGAACAGCGCTTCATTTCGGTGGGAGTGAACGCGTTCGGAAGTCTACGGGTAGTCGTCTATACATTTCGCGGCGAAGACGTACGGATCATTTCCGTGCGAAAGGCCGAACCGAAGGAAGTCCGAGCCTATGAAAAAGGAGTATGACTTTTCCAAAGCCAAGCGTGGTGCCGTCCTGTCGTCCGAGGGCAAGACCCGAATTACGATTTACTTGGACGACGTCATCATCGAGCGATTCAAATCTCTATCCGAGAAGACCGGCAAGGGATATCAAACCTTGGTCAACGATGCGCTACGCGCGCACCTAGGCGTCGACGAATCGCCGCTTACCGTAACAGCGCTTCGCCGCATCCTCCGCGAAGAACTTGCGCAGCATGGGTAACCAGGGGCCTAACCCGGCGGTCAACTCGGACGCGCTGTTAAGGGCTTCGTACTTGTCACCAGCAACCGGCGCGCCGGTTACCTGGTTTTGTTAGGCGTCACGGTAGCAGCTAGTGGTAACTCTGATGGCATACACTTCGTGACTGTTCAACCCATCGGGACGATCGCAGTGCTCAGATCATTTGCCGCTGTGCTGGCGATGTTACTTATCGCGAGCTGCGCAACATCGCCGGGGGTGCCCGGTGCAACACGTTCTGCGCTGGCTCCCACGGGCAAGCTTCGCGCCGGAATGAACCTCGGTAATACGTTGTTTACGACGAAGGACCCCGCGACCGGCGAGCTGCGTGGCGTCAGCGTGGACATAATGCGTGAGTTGGCGTCGCGCCTCGGCGTGCCCGCGGACTTCGTCGTGTACGCTACCCCGGGGGACGTTGCCGACGCGGCAGAAACAGGGACATGGGATGTCGCAGTCCTCGCCGTCGAACAGTCGCGCGCGCAGAAGATAGCCTTTTCTCCTGTGATGACCGAGATCGAGGCGACCTACGTGGTGCACAAGGAATCGGCGCTCCGATCCGTCTCGCAGGTCGACGCCGCGGGAATTCGCATCTCCGCGGCAGAAAAGGCCGGATACGAGCTTTTCCTAACGCGAACACTACGCAACGCGACGCTCATTCGCGCGAAGGGCGGCGCCGCGGCGATCGACCTCTTCAACGAACGGCGCGCAGAGGCGTTGGCAGGCTTGAAGCCGGCATTGCTCGAGGCCATGGACAAAATGCCCGATGCCCGAATGCTGGAAGGCAAGTTCATGACAGTAAATCACGGACTTGGCACCCCGCGCGACCGCCGCGAGGCGGCGGCAGAGTATCTCAAAGCATTCGTGGAAGAGATGAATACTTCTGGGTTTGTGGCGCGCTCGATTCAGCGCCACGGAGTGCAGGGCCTATCGGCTGTGAAGTAGCCTGAGGGTTCCGTCGTTGGGGACGTTTCTGCACCAGCGCGAGTCTCGAATTCCAGCAATGCGGCATGGCAAATGAGGTTACGCAAAGTGACGCTTAGGTTCAACTAGCAAGTGCAACGCCAATCAGCTTCGATGATATAGCGATGCTGGTGTACGGAAGCCATGACGCTTGCGTGGTCGGTTGTTGAGATCATCGGCGATGTAGTCGCATTGCGCTTGAGTGACGGTACTC
>JANNYI010000078.1:0-4541 GCA_031410015.1 Betaproteobacteria bacterium
ACGGAACCCGCGATGTCGTTGCCGTGCGCCAGCGGCGTGATGCCGGCCGCCACCGACGCCGACGCGCCGCCGCTCGAACCGCCCGGCGTGTGCGTGCGCGACCACGGGCTGAAGGTGCGGCCGCGAAAATCGTTGACCGTATCGAGCCGCATGCTGAACGCCGGCGTATTGGTGCGGCCGATGATGACCGCGCCGGCGCGCTTCCAGTTGGCGACCACCGGGCTGTCGGTATCGGCGATCACGTCGCGGAACGCGGCGACGCCATTGACGGTGGCGCAGCCGATCTGGTCGATGTTTTCCTTGATCGTGACCGGCACGCCGTGCAGCGGTCCCAAGGTGTCGCCGCGGGCCACCGCCGCGTCGGCGGCGTCGGCGGCCGTGCGCGCGGCATCCGACAGGTCGCACACGACGGCATTCAGCTGCGGGTTGACGGCATGCATGCGCTCGATGCAGGACGCGACGGCATCGCGCGACGAAATCCGGCGCGCCCGGATGCCCTGCGCCAGCGCGGTGGCGTCCCATTTCCACAATGCATCGGTCACTGGTCGAATCTCCTGTCCCGGTCGTTGCGGCACGGCGCGAATAACGCTACTCTGCCCCGCTCTTCGACGCAGCGGGGCAACAGCGCATGGGTGTGATCGCCGTAGGTGGATTCCAGCACGAAACCAACACCTTTGCGCCGTCGAAGGCCGATTATGCGGCGTTTGAGGCGGGAGGTGGATGGCCCGAGCTGACCTTCGGTGACGCGATCGCACCGCGCCTCACCGGCGCCAACATCCCGGCCACCGGCGCCATCGAGGCCTTGCATGCGGCCGGCCATCGCACCGTGGGGCTCGTGTGGGGCGCCGCGTCGCCCTCGGCGCAAGTGACGCGTGACGCGTTCGAACGCATCGTCGGCGCGATGCTCGAGCGGCTTGCCGCAGCGCCCCCGCTGGACGGCGTGTACCTCGACCTGCACGGCGCCATGGTGACGGAACATCTCGACGACGGCGAAGGCGAGCTGCTGGCGCGCGTGCGGCGCATCGTCGGACCGCGCGTACCCGTCGTGGCGAGCCTCGACCTGCACGCCAACGTCACCCGCGCGATGATCGCCCATGCCGACGGCCTCGACGCGTATCGCACGTACCCGCACGTCGACATGGCGGCCACCGGCGCCCGTGCCGCACGCCTACTGGAGCGCACGCTGAAGGCCGGCCAGCCGCTGGCCAGGGTGATGCGGCCACTCGACTTCCTCACCGGCCTCTCCTCGCAGTCCACGTTCATCGAGCCGGGCCGTCGCCTGTACGAACTGCTGGACAAGCTGGAGCGCGACCACGACACGCAACTCTCGTTCACGCCCGGCTTCCCGATGGCGGATTTCCCCGAATGCCAGATGGCGGTGTTCGGCTATGGTCCCGACCATGCGCGCGTGCAGAAAGCCGTCGACGCGCTGGCCGGCGCGGTCAACGACGCCGAACTCGAATTCGCGCTCGACCTGTATGAGCCCGACGCGGCCGTCGCGCGCGCCGCGCAGCGCGGCGAACCCGGTGCGCCGGTCGTGCTGGCAGACACGCAGGACAATCCCGGCGCCGGCGGCAACGGCGACACCACGGGCCTCCTCGCGGCGCTGCTGAAGCGCGACCCGCGCGACGCGGTGCTCGGGCTGCTGATCGATCGTGCTTCAGCCGTGCAGGCACATGCGGTGGGCATCGGCCACACGGCCGCCTTCAAGCTGGGCGAAATTTCGGGCGTGCCGGGCCACGTGCCGCTGGCCGGCGAGTTCACCGTGGAGGCGCTGGCCGACGGCAATTTCACCTGCACGGGGCCGATGTTCAAGGGCTTCCGGATGAGCCTCGGGCCGATGGCAGTGCTGCGCCGTGGCAACGTGCGCGTCGTGCTGGCGTCGAAGAAATGCCAGGCCGCCGACAAGGAAATGTTCCGGCATGTCGGCATCGAGCCGAAAGAGCAACGCATCATGGCGCTCAAGAGCTCCGTGCATTTCCGCGCCGATTTTCAGCCCATCGCGAAAGAGATCCTCGTCGTCGTCGCGCCGGGTCCGGCCAAGGCCGATCCCACGATGTTCTCGTGGTCGCGGTTGCGGCCCGGGCTCCGGCTGAAGCCGGGTGGTCCGGCGTTCGTCGCACCCGCCTGACGGACATCCGCATGCGCCGCCGCTACGTGATCGGCCTCATCAAGCACGAGACCAACACCTTTTCTCCGCTGCCCACGCCGCTCGCGTCGTTCGGGCACGGCGAAGGACCGGCCTTCGGCGCCGAGGCGCGCGCGCGCTTCGAAGGCACCAATACACCGATGGCGGCATACCTCGATCTCGCGCGCCGCGAAAATGCCGAAGTCGTGACGCCGGTGGCGGCTGAATCGTGGCCGTCCAACAAGGCGTCGCGCGCCACGTTCGAAGCACTGCTGCAACCGCTGGAGGTGGCCGTGCGCGCCGGTTGCGACGCCGTTTTCCTCGACCTGCACGGCGCGATGGTGATCGAGGATTGCGACGACGCCGAGGGCGAGATCGTCGCGCGGCTGCGTGCAATCGCGCCGCAGATGCCCATTGCCGTCACGCTCGACTACCACACCAACCTGTCCGCCACGCTGGTGGACAACGCCAGCGTGATCGCCGGCTACAAGACCTATCCGCACGTCGACATGTACGACGCGGGCATGCTGGCGGGCAGCATCCTCGTCCGGGCGCTCAACGGCGAGATCGAGCCGGTGATGGCATGGGGATGGCGGCCGTTGCTCGCGTCGATCATGCGCCATGCGCCCGAAGATGGGCCGTCCGGCGACATCATCGCGCTGGCCCGCCGCCGCGAGGCCGACGGCAGCGTGCTGGCCGCCACGCTGCTGCCGTCGTTTCCCCATGCGGATACGCCCTTCACCGGCGTGTCGGCGATCGTGGTCGGCGACGCGCGCTCAGGAGGCCGCGAAAGGGCGCGCGCGCTTTGCGCCGAGATGCTGGGCATCGCGTGGGACCGCCGCGCGGAATATGTGCACGTCGCGCCGCCGCTGCACGAATCGGTGGCGCGGGCCAAGGCACTGGGGCTCGCCAATCCCGGCGCGCCGGTGCTGCTGATCGATCACTGCGACAACTGCGGCTCCGGCGGTGCGCAGGATGTGATGAACGTGATTGCGGAAGTCCTGAAGCAGCAGCTCGACGACATCGCGATCGCGCCGATCCGCGACCCCGCCGCCGTTGCGATCATGGTGGATGCCGGCGTGGGGCAGCGCGTGCGCCTGGCGTTGGGCGGCCACACCGACATGCCCAGCATCGGTCTCACCGGCGCGCCGCTGCTGGTGGAAGGCCGCGTGAAGGCCATCACCGACGGCGAATTCGTGATCACCGGCCCGATGTACACGGGAGTGCGCACCTACCTCGGCCGCACCGCCATCCTCGAAGTGGAGTCCGGCGGCGCGCGCGCGGAAATCGTGGTCACCGAGCGCCCGCACGAGCCCTTCGACCTCGGGGTGTTCACGCACGCGGGCATCGACCCTCGGCAAAAGCGCTATGTGCTGCTGAAGTCGCGCATCCACTATCGCGCCGGCTTCAAGCCCATCGCCTCCCACATCGTCGAGTGCGCCGGCGCAGGCGTGACCAACGCCGACCTCGGGGTCTATCCGTACCGCAAATTGACCCGGCCGATCTTTCCGCTCGATCCCATGTAAGCTTCGCGTCGATTGATCCTGAAGCGATTCCGCCATGCCCATGCAACGTGATTTCAGCCTGCTGATCGACGTCGGCAACACCTTCCTGAAATGGGGCCTGTTTCGCCCATCCGCCGGCGGCACGGCCCGGGAGGACCGCATGGAATCGGGGCATGCGCTGCATGAGGAGATCACCGCACTGCCCGTGCAGTTCATGAAGCTGCCCACACCGGCCCGCATCGTGATCTCCAACGTCGCGGGCTCGCGCGTGCGCGCCACCGTGATCCGTCTGCTCGAAGTGTGGCCGGATGCGCCGGTGCCGTACTGGCTGGTGCCGCAGGACGCGCAATGCGGCGTCACCAACAGCTATCGCAATCCGGCGCAGCTTGGCAGCGACCGCTGGGCCGCGCTGATCGGTGCGCGGCACCTGCTGGGGCCGCGCGCGGCCATGGTCGTCGTGTGCGGTACCGCCACGACAATCGACTTTCTCTCCGTCGAGGGCCTCTTCAAGGGCGGGATGATCATGCCGGGCGTGGGTCTCATGCTGCGCTCGCTGCATGAAGGAACCGCGGCGCTGCCCGACCAGGGTGGCGACTTCCTGGCCTACCCGACGCAGACGGTGGATGCGATCAGCAGCGGTTGCCAGCACGCGCAGGCCGGGGCGGTGGAGCGCCTCTATGCGCTCGAAGCGCGGGAGACGCCGGACGTGGTGTGCCTCATTTCCGGCGGCGCGGCGGGCGCCGTGGCGCCGCGGCTCTCCATTCCCTACCTGCAGCACGAGAACCTCGTGCTGGAAGGCCTGTACCGCATCAGCCAGACGCTTTAGTTTGATTTTCGGTAGGCGCAGACGAGACGTAGGCGAGGCGCAGACGAGACGTAGGCGAGGCGCAGACGAGACGTAGGCGAGG
>JANNYI010000079.1:0-8444 GCA_031410015.1 Betaproteobacteria bacterium
TCGAAGAAATGAAAGCGCGGGTCGTCCAGCACGTTGCCCAGCCGGTCGGACTGCATGTCCATGCCATGGATGTGCCAATCCGTGTCCGCCAGGATCTTCTTGGACAGATGGTGGCCGATGAAGCCGTTGACGCCGAGGATCAGGACACGTTTCATGAATGGAGGCTCGCGGAGTAACCAGCCATTTTACGTCAACGCCCCTCCATGCGGAAACCGCGATTCAGGCGTTGCCCAGCGCAACTTCGCCGCTGCCAAGTACCCTGACCATCGCGTCGGCGCTCACGAGGCGCCCGTCCAGTTCGAGGTCGACGATGCGCAGCACGCCGCCGCCGCCGCAGTGCGCGAAGAACTGGCCGTCGCGCATCGTCAACGTGGGCGGGACTGCCCGCCCGGTCGCGGCCAGAACCCGGGTGCGCAGCAGGCGCGCGGGATGCCCGCCCAGTGTCGTGGTGGCGCCGGGATAGGGCGGCGCGACGGCGCGGACGAGGTTGTGGATGCGCTGCGCATCCTGCGTCCAGTCGATGCGGCCGTCCTCCGGCTTGCGCGCGCCGAAATAGCTTCCTGCTTTCAAGTCCATCGGCAGGCGTGGCGCCGTACCCGCCAGCAATGCCGGCAGCACGCGATCCAGCGTGATCTCGGCGGCCACGCACACCTTGTCGAACACCTCGCGGCCCGTGTCGTCGGGCAGGATCGGCACGGCCGTCTGGTCCACGATATCGCCGGCGTCGGGCTTGGCGGCCATCACGTGCAGCGTGGCGCCGGTCTCGCGTGCGCCGTGCAGCACGGCCCAGTTCACGGGAGCGCGGCCACGGAACAGGGGCAACAGCGAGCCGTGCATGTTGAACGCCCCACGCGGCGCGAGCCCGAGCAGCGCAGTCGACAGCATTTGCCGGTAGTAGAAGCTGAACAGGAAATCAGGTTGGAGCGCGGCAACGTCCGCGATGAACTCGGGCGTGTTCGGGTCGGCTGGCATGACCACGGGAATGTCGAAGCTCGCCGCGACCTCGGCCACGCGCTCGAACCACAGAGTCTCGGCGGGATTGTCCGCGTGCGTGACCACCAGTTTCACGTCCACGTCATGCGCGCGCAGCACGCGCAGGCAGCGGGCACCCACGTTGGAGTAGGCGAAGACAACCGCGGAAGTGCGTGTCATCCGGTGCGTCAGCCGCGAGGCAGTCCCGGTTGAGCGGACTTTGCCAGCGGCACAGGCGTCGGGTCGCGATGCGCTTCCAGGATCGCCTGAATCGTATAGCGCGGCCGCTCGCGCACCTGCTGATGGATCCGGCCGACGTATTCGCCCACCAGCCCAACGCCGAACAGGACGATGCCGATCAGGAAGAACTGCAGGATGTCGCGATCCCACAGTGCGGTGATTCCGCCAACGAAGTCTCCCGCGACAGCGCGCCGGACGATGACGACCACATACATCAGCACGGACATGGCGGCGACGAACATGCCGAACAGGGAGAACAGCTGCAGCGGCACCAGCGAAAAACCGGTGACGAGATCAAAATTGAGGCGGATCAGCTTGTAGAGCGAATACTTGGATTCGCCGGCGGTGCGCTCCTCGTGTGCAACCTCCACCTCGACCGGATTGTGCGCAAATGTATAGGCCAGCGCCGGGATGTAGATGCTGACCTCGCGGCTTGCCGCCACCGCATCGACGATACTGCGGCTGTAGGCCCGCAGCATGCAGCCCTGGTCGGTCATCCTGATGTGGGTGATGCGCTCGCGCAGACTGTTCATCGCGCGCGATGCCGCGCGCCGCCACCAGGCGTCCTCGCGGGTGCGGCGGACGCCTCCCACGTAGTCGTGGCCTTCATCCATCGCCTTCAGCAGTGCCCCGATTTCCTCGGGTGGATTCTGCAGGTCGGCGTCGAGCGTGACGATGCGCCGGCCGCGCACGCGCTCGAAGCCTGCGATGATCGCCGTGTGCTGGCCGTAGTTGGCGTTGAACAGCAGCACCCGCGTGACATCCGGTCGCGCCGCGAACTGATCCTTCAGCATCGCGGCCGACGTGTCGCGGCTGCCGTCATTGACGAAGATGATCTCGTAGGGGATGCGCAGCGCGTCGAGCGCCGGGTAGAGGCGCGCGAACAGCGCAGGCAGTCCGTCGGCCTCGTTGTAGACCGGGATGACGACGGAAAGCTCGGGCGTGTCCATTGCCGGTCAGCGGCGATGCGCGGCAAGCACGTCCGCGCACGCGGCGCACACGCGGTCAACATCGGCATCGGTCATGGTCGGGAAGAGCGGCAGCGTCACGGTGGTGTCGGCAATGTGCTCGGTATTGGGCAGGTCGCCACGATGATAGCCGAGGTGCCGGTAGGCGGTGGCAAGATGCGCCGCCTCGTAGGACATCCCCGTGCCGATGCCGCGGGTCTCCAGCTCGGCGCGGAATTCCGCCCGGCACAGGGTGATGCCGGCAAGCGGCAGCAACGGCGCGAACATGTTCCAGCTGTGCCCGGCCTCGTCGCCGGCATAGCCCGGGTGCGGCAACTCGCACGCGGGGTCGGTGCGGAAACGCTCGAAGTAGCGCGCCACCAGCGCCCGCCGTCGCGCGTTGAACGCGGGCAGTTGCGCCAGCTGGTGCAGGCCCACCGCCGCGTTGACATCCGGGAGGTTGAACTTGCCGCCCGCCACCGTGACGTCGCGTGTGCCGTCGGGCAACCTGCGGATGCCGTGGAAGCGCAGGGTCTCCACTTGCGCAGCCTCGCGCGCGTCGTTGACGACGAGCGCACCGCCTTCGATCGTCGTGATGTTCTTGTTCGGATGAAAGCTGAACACGACGAGGTCGCCGAAGCTGCCGATGGCGCGGCCGCGCCACGACGAGCCGATGGCCAGCGCCGCGTCCTCGATCACGCGCAGCTGGTGCTTGGCCGCCAGCGCGTAGAGCCGGTCCATGGCGCAGGGCAGCCCTGCGAAATGCGTGGGCATGATCGCCTTGGTGCGATGGCCGATGCGCGCGGCGACGGCATCAAGGTCGATGTTGCGCGTGGTGGGATCCACATCGACGAACACCGGTGTGGCGCCGACCTTGATGATCATGTTGGGTGCGGCAAAAAACGTCATCGCCGGGGTGATCACCTCGTCGCCAGGGCCGATGCCGGCCACTTGCAGCGCAATTTCCAGTGCGGCGGTGGCCGACGACAGCACGCGCACCGGCCGGCCGCCCGCATGCGTCGACAGCGCAGTCTCGAAATCCCTGACCCTGGGGCCGCTGGTCAGCCAGCCCGAGCGCAGCACCGCGGCGACATCCGTCACCGTGGCTTCGTCCATCGTGGGCCGCGCAAAGGGCAGGTAGGCCGGTGTCGTCATGATTGCGGTGGAGGTCAGCTGCGGGCGACCAGCCAGACGCCGAGGATGATGAAGCCGATGCCGAGCCAGCGCGTGACCGACACCGCCTCGCCGAACAGGTAATGCGCGGCCACCGCATTGATGACATAGCCCAGGGACAGCATCGGGTACGCCACCGACACCGGCACGCGCGACAGTCCCAGGATCCAGACGACGAGGCTCACCACGTAGAAGGCGACCCCGGCGACGAAGTAGCCTTGCGTGCCCATGCGCCAGAATGTCTCGAACCAGTTCTCGCGGGTCAGCGTGATCACGCCCAGGACATTGGTGCCGGCCTTGAGCAGCAATTGCGCGCCGGCATTGAGCAGCACGCCGGTCAGCAGGAAGGCTAAAGCGGTCGCGGTCATGGCGCCATGGTATCGAAGTTCAGCGGCGGGCCACGAAGGCGCGGCGCGGATCGGTGGCCAGCACGCGCATCGGCACACCCTTGGCGACAAGTTCCGCAGCAGCGGAGCGGGACATCATGGCATAGGCCTGGGGCGCCGCCTGCCATACCGGGATCCATTCCGCTTCGCTGAAGCCCTTCTGCGGCTCGGCGTCGAGTCCCAGCGCCATTTCATCGCGGTAGGCGACGAGTGGCGTCGGCCGCTGCAGGTAGAAGGGAAGCGTCTGATCGTAGCTCCCGACCTGGTATACCGGGATGGCGGGGTCGAACGTGCCGCCGCCGGCGCGCTGCGCGGCTGCCAGGAGGTCCCACGACGAGCGCACGTTCCGGAACGAATCCTGACCGACGAATGCGAGTTGCAACGCAAGCAGCGTGGTGAGCGCCAGCGTGGCGATGCCCCAGGTCTTCGCGGGTGCAGTCCCGCGCCGGAAGAGTACGTACGCCAGCGTGCCGCCCGCGGCAAACACGGCGAAGGTGGCGCCGATCCAGGGGCCGAACTCTTCGTAGATCGCGGCAGGCGTAAGCTCATTCGTCAGCGTGGCCACGAGGCGCGGGTACCCGACCAGCCAGGCCACGAACAGCACCGAGGCACCGACCGCCAGCGGCAGCGCGATCCACGCCAGCGCGCGTGTGGACAGTCGCGTCATCTCGTAGCCGATGACGAGCGCGACCGCCGGGAACATCGGCAGGATGTACGACGGCAGCTTCGACCCCGACAGGCTGAAGAACACGAAGATGAAGGCGGCCCATACGATGCAGAAACGCGCCCACGC
Organism: Betaproteobacteria bacterium; assembly: GCA_031410015.1. Classification (GTDB taxonomy): domain Bacteria; phylum Pseudomonadota; class Gammaproteobacteria; order Burkholderiales; family Casimicrobiaceae; genus VBCG01. The sequence continues at coordinate 4,512 of JANNYI010000079.1, forward strand.
AAAGCCGTTAGCCGCGGTTGCGGCGTCGCGCCAGCTGCGCGGCAGCGTCACCAGCCACACCAGCAGCCAGGGCAGGATGCCGAGTACGAACCACGGCACGAAGTACCACCACTCGCCGGTGCGTTTGTGCGAATCGCTCAGGAAGCGGTTGAAGTGTTCATTGATGAAGAAGAAGTGCAGGAACTCCGGATTGGCGCGCGCGACCAGCGCGAACCACGGCGCGGTCAGCGCGAGATACAGGAGGCTGCCCGACCCGGCATGCAAACGGCGCCATGGTCCCGCATCGCGGTTGAGTAGCGAATAGAGCACCAGCGTGGCGCCGGGAATCACCAGCGCGACGAGGCCCTTGCTGAGCGTGGCGCCCGCCGCGGCGGCATAGGCGAGCCACATCCACCGCCGCACCGACGACGTGGAAAGCCCATCGCGCTGCGCCAGCAGAAATGCGCACAGCGTCAGCGCGAGCCAGAACCCGAGTACGGCATCGAGCGTGAGGAAGTGCGACAGGCCTGCGTGCCACACGCAGCCCAGCAGTGCGAGCCCGGCATAGGCGCCGGCGGTGGGTCCCGCCAACCTCGCGCCGGTCCACCCGACCACCAGCACGGCGAGGAATCCGGCCAGCGCCGCAGGCAGGCGCGCGGTCCATTCGGTGACGCCGAAGGCCTTGAAGGTGAGTGCGCCTGCCCAGTATTGCAGCGGCGGCTTTTCGAAGTACTTGAGGTCGTTGAGCCGCGGCGTGACGTAGTCGCCGCTGACGGCCATCTCGCGCGCGATCTCGGCGTAGCGGCCTTCGTCGGGATGCTGCAGGCGCCGGCCGTCGAGCCCCGCGAACCAGATCAGCGCGGCTGCGAGCGCAATGAGCCACCAGGCGCGGCGGGGAAGGGAGGCGAGCATGGGCAGGGGAGGAAGCGCGATTGCGGGTGCGCGCCGCGAATTCTACCCTGCGGGCGCAGGCGTCGCCCTTGCCGGTGGGACGTGGCTGACATACCATCCAGTTCATGGTTCTGACTCTGCGCTGCGTGAACTGTTGTATGCCCGAAGCAACCGGGCGGCGCCCGCGCGCCTGACGACCGTCTTGAGGTCCGCCAAGCCGCCGGTGTCGCACCCGGCGGCTTTTTAATTTTGGCAAGGAACAAACCGATGTCCGCTTCGCTCATGCTGTACGACAACTTCACGCGCACGCTGCGGCCGTTCGAGCCGCTGGCACCCGCGGCGCCGGTAGGCCTCTACACGTGCGGCCCCACTGTCTACGACTACCAGCACATCGGCAACTTCCGCACGTTCCTGTTCGAGGATGTGTTGAAGCGCGTGCTGCGCTGGAACGGCCACGAGGTGAAGCACGTGATGAACATCACCGACGTGGGGCACCTCACCTCGGACGCCGACACCGGCGAGGACAAGATGGAAAAGGGCGCGCGGCGCACCGGCAAGACCGCGTGGGAGATTGCACAGCTCTACACGGACGACTTCATCCGCAATCTGGCCCTGCTCAACATCGAGAGCGCCGCCATTCTGTGCAAGGCCACCGACCACATCCGCGAGCAGATTGAATTCATTGCCGACATCGAGAAGAACGGGTTCGCGTACGTCACCTCCGACGGCGTGTATTTCGACACGGCCAAACAGCCCGACTACGGCTACCTCGCCCGGCTCGACATCCACGGCCAGGAGGCCGGCAAGCGCATCGAGGTCGGCGAGAAGCGCAGCGCCACCGACTTTGCGCTGTGGAAATTCTCCCCGCCCGGCGAAGTTCGCCAGATGGAATGGGACAGTCCATGGGGCCGCGGCTTCCCCGGCTGGCACATCGAGTGCTCGGCGATGGCGCAGAAGTACCTCGGCAACTATTTCGACATCCATTGCGGGGGCGAGGATCACATCCCCGTCCATCACACCAACGAGATTGCGCAGACGCAAGCGCGGGTCGGCACCCGGCTGGCCAATTTCTGGCTGCACGGTTACTTCCTGCTGCTCAACGACTCGAAGATGGCCAAGTCGGCCGGCGAATTCCTGCGCGTGCAATCGCTGCTGGAGCGCGGCTACGATCCGCTGGTGTACCGCTACCTGTGCCTCACTGCGCACTACCGCACGCAGATGAGCTTTTCGTGGGACGCGATGGACGCGGCCGTGACTGCGCTTTCCCGCCTGCGCAGCGGCTTTCACGCCCTGCCGGACGAACCGGGGGTGGCGCCGGACGCCGACGCCGTGGCGCGATTCACCGCCGAGATCAACGACGACCTCAACGTGCCGCGCGGGCTGGCGGTGGTGTGGGAGGTCCTGCGCGGCGGCCTGCCGCCGGCGGTCAAGCGGGCGACGCTCGCCCGCTTCGACGCGGTGCTGGGCCTCGGTCTCGCCACGTGGATCCCCCAGGTCGACACCGCGCCGCAGGACGTGCTGGCGCTGGCGGCCGCGCGGGTCGAGGCCCGCCAGGCCAGGCAGTGGGCGGACGCCGACCGTCTGCGCGGGGAACTCGCCACGGCGGGCTGGGAAATGGAAGACCAGCCGGGCGGGTATCGGTTGAAAAGGCTGCCCAAGCGCTGACGACGGCACGCCGGACCCCCTCGACGACGGATGCGGTGTATCGTATAGCTCCTTGTTTTTGCTAGGCAACCGGCATCGTGTCCGCACCGGGTACCCTCGCGTCCGAAGTATCGCTGCGGTTTGCCGCCCTCGATGGCGTCGAACTGGGCGGCGTGCTGTTCCTGCCTGCGGCGGGTGCCTCTGCCGCGCAGGCCGTCGTCATCAATGGCGGCGGAGGCATTCCCGCCATGCACTACGCGCGCTTTGCGCGGTACCTGGCCGCGCACGGCGTTGGCGTGCTGACCTATGACTATCGGGGCATCGGCCGCTCGCGACCCGCGCGGATGCGCGGATTCGAGGCCGTCCTCGAGGATTGGGCGGAATGCGATTGTGGCGGCGCCATTGCCGAACTGCGGCGCCGCTTCCCCAATGCGGAAACGACGGGGGTCGGGCACAGCGTCGGCGCGATGCTGTTCGGCGGCGCCCCCAATGCGGCCGAACTCCGGCAATTCGTGTTCGTCGGGGCCCACACCGGCTATGTTGGCGACTATCGTCGCGCGTACCGGTTGCCGATGGCAATCCTGTGGCATGGGGTCATGCCGCTGGTGACGCGGGTCGTCGGTTTCTTCCCCGGGCGGCTGCTGCATCTGGGCGACGACATCCCGCGTGGTGTCGCGCTGCAATGGGCGCGGCGTCGGGCGGAGAGCTTCGGCCGAGGCCAGGGCGTCGCGGCCGGCACGCGGGCCGAGCGCCTGGTGGCGGGCATGGGTGCGCTCACGGGGCCGGCGCTGGTCGTCTCGGTCAGCGACGACGCCTTTGCCACCGCGGCCGGCACCCGGCGGCTGCTCGACCTGTTTCCGCGGTTGTCCCCGACCTTCCTCCAGGTGAGACCCGGCGATGTCGGCCTGGCCCGGATCGGGCACTTCGGGTTCTTCCGCCAGGCGTGCGCCGCGCTCTGGCCGAAGGTGCTGGCATATATCCTGCATACGCCTTTCCCCGCGGGCAGTCGGGAAGGCCAGTGCCGCCCACCGGGACGTGGGATGGCCTTCGCCGACGGTCCGCTTTCATGAGGCGGGGCGCGATGAAACAACGGGTGTGGCCGCATATCAGCGCGAGGATCGGCCGCTACGCAGGACTCAACCAGGTCCGCGAGCGGGATCCCGACGTCGAGCAGGCGTGGCTCCGGGTAGGACTCACCGGCGCCATGCTGATCTATGCCGCCTTCATCGTTGGCGCCGACGAACTTTCGGACGGGCTGCGGGTCGCCATCGGGGCCGGCGCGACGTCGATGACGGCGGGCATATGGATGCTGTGGCGTTTTCGCCACAGTTCCGCGCGCACGCCCGGCATGCGCTTCTTCGGCATCTGCGCCGACCTGATTCCGCTCACCATCGGGTTGTGGGGCGCCGAAGAGTGGGG
>JANNYI010000080.1:0-33585 GCA_031410015.1 Betaproteobacteria bacterium
CGAGCCGGCAAAAAGCCGGCGAGTCGATAAAGCCGATCACTGCTTTTTGCCACTCGCGCCCGCCCCGCGCGGCCCACCGCTCGCCGCGGCCGTGGAGAGGTCTTTCGGATGCGAGCCATGGCGGTCCATCATCTCCGTAGGCGAGGCTGAAGCCTCGCCTACAGCTTCGCAGCCAGCGCACGGCCAGCGCACGGCCAGCGCACAGCCAGCGCACGGCCAGCGCACAGAGCCACGCACAGCCACGCACAGCCACGCACAGCCCTGCAACCAGCGCCATCCGAGGGGCTTTTCGCCACGCCGCCGAAGCGGTGCGGGGCGCGCCGGCCGGGGCGGGCGCATTGGAGCCGCGTGTTCCGGCGCCCGTGGCAAAAAATCCGCGGTCGGCTTCATCGACCCGCCCATTTTTTTGCCGTCGGGCGCTTGAACACACGCCTTGCAGCGACTAAGCCCGCCCCAGCCGGCGCGCCCCGCACCGCGCCGCGACGAACAGAACGTCTCGCACCGCGACGAACCGAACGCCCCGCGTCGCGACGGACCAAACGCCCCGCGTCGCGACGAACCGAACGTGCCGCACCACGCCTGGACGAGCAGAACACGCGGCATCACGCCAGGCTGAAGCCTCGCCTACGGCACGGCGCGCAACGCCGTGGCCTGCCGAATTCCACGCCACTGCCACCCAAGCAGCGCGGCGACCCCGGCAAGCCCGATGCCATCGAGAAACGCCAATGGATAGACAAGCATGAGACCGCAGGCGATGAGAATCCAGCGCTCGAACTGCGTGCATGCGCGCAGCAGCCACTTCTGCACACCTGCGGCCAGCGTGGCGATGCCGACGATGGCAGTGAACGCGATCCACGCCACGTAACTCCACGACGCGTCCGGCGGCACCTTGAGCAGCAGCGCCACGCCCGCCGGGTCGAGCACGAACACGAACGGCACGACGAACGCCGGCAGCGTGTACTTCCACGACTGCAACGTCGTCCGGTAGGGATCGCCACCCGTGATCGCGGCCGCGGCGAACGGCGACAGCGCCGTGGGCGGCGACACCTCCGACAGCACTGCGTAGTAGAAGATGAACATGTGCGCGGCGAAGTCGGGCACGCCGAGCTTGGTGAGCGCCGGTGCGGCAATGACCGCGCAGATGATGTAGCTGGCCGTCACCGGTACCGCGAGCCCGATCACCCAGACGATCAGTGCCGTGTACAGCGCCGTCAGCGGCAGGCTGCCACCCGCGTAGGCAATGACGATGGAGCTGAACTTGAGGCCGAGGCCGGTCTTGGAGACGACCCCGACGATGATGCCGGCGGCCGCACAGGTGGCCGCCACGTTCAGCATCTGGCCGGAGCCATCCTTCAGCGCGGTCCACAGCTTGCGCACGCCCATCATCGTGTCGCGGCGCAGGAACGAGACCAGGTAGGTCACCACTGTCGCGTAGAACACCGACAGGATCGGCGAGTAGCCGAGCAGCATGAACACCACGATCGCGATCAGCGACACGAAATGGAACCAGTACTTGCGCGTGAGTTCGCCCAGCGGATGCCCGGTGGTCTCGATCACTTCGCGCATGCCGAACTTGCGGGCGTCGATTTCAACCATCAGCAGCAGCGACAGGTAATAGAGCAGCGTGGGAATCGTTGCCATCAGCAGCACGTCGAGATAGCTGATCTTCAGGAACTCGGCGATCAGGAAGGCGGCCGCGCCGAGCACCGGCGGCGAGATGATCGCGCCCAGGCCGCCGGCCGCCAGAAGTCCCCCGGCTGCGTCCTTGCCGTAGCCGGCGCGTTCGAGCATCGGATAGGCCACGGATCCGATCGTCACGGTGGTGGCAACGCCGGACCCCGACGGCCCGCCCAGCAGGAACGAGGCGAGCACCACGGTCCGTCCCGCGCCGGTGGGCTTGCCGCCCATCGCCGAGAAGCTCCAGTCGAGGAAGAACTTGCCGGCCCCCGACTGCTGCAGGAACGCGCCGTAGATCGTGAACAGGATGATGAGCGTCGACGACACGTCGACCGCCGTGCCGAAGATGCCTTCGAGTGTCTGGTAGAGGAACCCCGTCATGCTGGTGACGTCGTAGCCCCGGTGTTGCCACGACCCGGGCAGCCATGGGCCGACGAAGGCATAGGCGAGGAACAGGCTGATCACGAACAGCATGATCCACCCCGACGTGCGGCGGCACGCCTCCAGCACCAGCAGCACGAACACGACCCCGAAGAAAGCGTCCGACGGACTGGGCACCGTGTTCCGGTCCCAGAACGCATCGCCGCCCGTCAGCAAATAGGCAACGGTGGCCACGCCCAGCAGCGCGCCGACGATGTCCCACCACATGAGGCGATTGCGAAAGCGCTTGCTGATGGGGAACAGCAGGAACACGAGCACGAGCATGAAGCCGACGTGCACCGGCCGCAGCACCTGCGCCGTGACGATGTCGACGGCGGCGTACAGGTGGAACAGCGACATGGCGACCAGCAGCGTCGCCGTGAAGCCGCCAAGCCAGCCGCGGTAACGGCTGGTGGCGCCCTCTTCTTCCTCGATGTATGCGCTGGCCTTGGCGAGCCGGGCGTCGTCGATCCGGATGACGTCCGGCGCGGGCGGCGGCGCGGCGTTGCTCATGGCGCCGCCGCGACCATCAGAACTTGATGCCCTTCTCCTCGAAGTACTTCCTGGCCCCCGGGTGGTACGGCAGCGGCGAGCCGATCTTCTGGTACTTGAGATCGATGTTTTCCGCTTCCTTGTGCACGGCCACGAGTTCGGGCTTCTTTTCCATCAGCGTCTTGACGATGTCGTAGGCCATCTGGTCGCTCATCTTGTCGCTGGTGACGAGGATGTTCCAGACGTCGATGTTCTCGACCGGCTTGTCCATGCCCGAGTACGACGTCGGCGCGATCACGCCCTTGACGTAGAGCGGGCCGTATTTCTTGGTCATTGCATCGAGCGCCTCGGCATGGTCGATCAGCTTCACCTTGGTGCCTGGCGTGGCCGCCAGGTCGGTGACCGCGGCCGTGGGCACACCACCCACCCAGAAGAACGCGTCGATCTTGCGGTCCTTGATTGCATTGACCGACTCCGCGGCGCCGAGGCGTTCCTGCTTGATGTCCTTCTTGGGGTCGATGCCAACCGCTTCCAGGACACGCAACGCCATCACCTCGACGCCGCTGCCGGGCGCGCCGGTGGACACCCGCTTGCCTTTCAGGTCCGAGAGCTTGGTGATCCCGGTGCCGTCCACGGTGACGATCTGCATCCGGTTGGGATAGAGCACCATCAGCGTGCGGGCGTTGACCTTGGCGTCCTTGAACTTGTCGTTGCCCTGCGCCGCATCCCACGCCGCATCGACCATTGAGAAGCCTACTTCCGACTTGCCGGCGCCGATCAGCTTCAGGTTGTCGACCGAGCCTCCCGTCACCTCGGCCGTGGCCGAAAGCCCCGGGATGTACTTCGACAGGATGGCCGCCATGCCGCCGCCCATCGGGTAGTAGACGCCCCCGGTGCCGCCCGTGGTGATCGAGATGCGGTTGCCCTGCTGGGCCGTAGCCGGCAGCGCGACGAGCGCAACGAAGGTGCTGGCCGCAAGCGCGGCGAGAATTCTGCGAAGTGACATCGGTTCCTCCGGTCAGGACCGCCGACGCGACGCGCGGGCGGGAAACATGGTGTTGGCGAGGCCGGATCTTGTCGCGCTGCCCGGTTCGTGATCGCCACGAGACTCCACGCTGTAACTTGCGGAGTGTACCGAAATTCCCGCCAGGACACCGCCCGCCGGGGTCAGCCGGCGCCGCGCAGATCGGGGGGCAACGGCGGCCGGCGCTCCAGCGCGGAAATGCGCAGCGGCAAAGCGCCGCGCTTGCGGTCGAGGAAATAATTGCGCAGCGTGCGCGTGATCGTGCGAAAGGCCAGCGTTTCCCACGGAATGGCCGCCTCGTCGAACAGCGCGACTTCGAGACTCTCCGGCCCGGGACCGAAGTCGAGGTCCAGCAGGCGGGCCCGGAACATCATGTACACCTGATTGATCTGCGGCAGGCTGATCAGCGTGTAGAGGTCGCCGACCTCCACCCGCGCACTGGCCTCTTCCAGGGTTTCCCGCGCGGCGCCTGCGGGCACCGTCTCGCCGTTCTCCAGGAAGCCCGCGGGCAAGGTCCAGAGGCCCAGACGCGGCTCGATGGCGCGCCGACACAGCAACACCTGCCCCTCCCACTCCGGCAGGCAGCCGACGACGACCTTGGGATTCAGGTAGTGGATCGTGTGGCAGTCCGCGCATACGTGGCGGGGCAGCGAATCGCCGTCGGGGATGCGCAATTCGATGCGCGCGGAGCCGCATTCACTGCAGAACTTCATCGCGCGGCCCGGATTCGAATGGCATCCATCTCAGGCGCGAATGAAGTGCTCGCGGTAGTACTTCAGTTCCTCGATCGACTCGTAGACATCCGCCAGCGCCTCGTGGCGGCCCTCCTTCGGAATCCCCTTCATCAACTCGGGTTTCCAGCGCCGGCACAGCTCTTTCAACGTCGACACGTCGAGGTTGCGATAGTGGAACCAGTCTTCGAGGGCCGGCATCCACCGGGCCAGGAAACGGCGGTCCTGGCAGATCGAGTTGCCGCACATCGGCGAGGCCTTGGCCGGCACATGTTCGGCCAGAAAGGCCAGCGCCTGCGCTTCCACGCTGGCGTCATCCGCGGTGGACGCCTTGACCTTGGCAATGAGCCCCGAACGGCCATGGGTGCCCTGGTTCCATGCATCCATGCCGTCCAGCACCGCGTCGGACTGGTGCACGACCCACACCGGCGCCTCCGCGACGGTGACGAGGTTGCCGTCGGTGACGACCAGTGCAACTTCGATGATCCGATCCTGATCCGGCTTGAGACCGGTCATTTCCATGTCGATCCAGATGAGGCGCAGCGGGTCTTGAGGCATGGGCGCTTGGCGTAGAATTGAAGCCGCATTGTCGCATGCTCGCTCCTCCCCTTGTCGTGACCGCCGCTGCCGCCTCCCTCGCCTTCATCGCCGCCCTCGCCGCCTCGCTCGTGCTGCGGCTGTGGCTTGCCCGGCGCCAGATCGCGCACGTGCGCCGGCACCGCAATCAGGTGCCTGCCGCATTCGTCGAGCGGATCAGTTCCACCGCGCACGCCAAGGCCGCGGACTACACGGTGGCCAAGCAGCGCCACGCGATGCTGCATACGGTCGTGGACGCGGTGCTGCTCGTGGCCCTCACGCTGGGGGGCGGCCTTGGCGCCATCGTCGCGTGGACCGAAATGCTGCCGGTATCGCCGCTGTGGCGCGACGTGGCGATGTTCGGCATTGCGGGCTTGATCTACGCCGCTGTCGGCCTGCCGTTTTCGTGGTGGCACACGTTCCGCATCGAAGAGCGCTTCGGCTTCAACCGGATCACGCTGAAGCTCTGGCTGGCCGATCTCGCCAAGGGCACGGCGCTGGCGCTCGCGCTGGGCCTGCCGCTGCTGGTGCTGATCCTGTGGCTGATGGGCGCGGCCGGCCCATGGTGGTGGGTATGGGCGTGGGCGGCATGGATGGGATTCCAGTTGCTGATCCTCGTCCTGTACCCCACGGTGATCGCACCGCTGTTCAACAAGTTTTCACCGCTGGGCGAAAACCCGGCGCGGGCCCGGATCGAGGCCTTGCTCGCGCGCTGCGGCTTTCGCAGCGCCGGCCTCTTCGTGATGGACGGGTCGAAGCGCTCGGGGCACGGCAACGCCTATTTCACCGGCTTCGGCAAGGCCAAGCGCATCGTGTTTTTCGATACGCTGCTCGAACGGCTGGCACCGGACGAAATCGAGGCCGTGCTGGCCCACGAGCTCGGCCACTTCAAGCGGCTGCATGTGGTGAAGCGCGTGGCCTGGTCGGCCGCGCTGTCGCTCGTCGTGCTGGCGCTGCTCGCCTGGCTCGCGCAGGCGCCGTGGTTCTACGCCGGCCTCGGCATTCCGGGCGAGCTGCTCCCGGTGGCGATGAGTCGACCCGGCGTCGCGCTCGAGCTCTTCATGCTCGCGCTGCCCGTGTTCACGTTCGTGCTGGAGCCCCTCTCGTCGCTGTATTCGCGCCGCCACGAGTTCGAAGCAGACATCTTCGCCACCGAGCATGCGTCCGCGGCGGCGCTGACGGCCGCGCTGGTCAAGCTGTATGAGGACAATGCCGCCACGCTGACGCCCGATCCGCTGCACTCGGCCTTCTACGATTCGCATCCGCCTGCGGCCGTGCGCATCGCCCACATTGCTGCGCGCGCTTCGCAGCGCCCGGTGCCGGCGTGAACGCGCCGCGGCGCCGGTCGCTGCTCGCCGTCATCGCCGCGGCGGCGCTGGTTGCATGGGTGCCGGCACCGGCGCAACCGTCGCCATCCGGGACAGAGGCCGGTGTCGCGGCCGGACGCGCCATGTCCGAGCGCGATTGCGTGGCGTGCCACCGGCAGAAATTCGGCTCGCCGGAGGCCATCTACCTGCGCGCCGATCGCCGCGTCAACACCTTCGCCCAGCTCAAGGCACAGGTCGCGCGATGCAACACCGAACTGGCGACGCAATATTTTCCGGAAGAGGAGGAGCAACTGGTGGACTACCTCAACCACGCGTTCTACCGGCTGCCGCGTTGACCGCCACGACTCATCAGGCCCCGGATTCGCGACTGGCGGCACTGGCCGCTGAAGGCTGCCGCAACGGCGCGCCGCGGCTGGTCCATGCGGAAGCCGCCACGCTGGTCACCGCGCTGCCCGGATGGAGCATCGTCGGCGACTCGCTGCGCAAGGCTTATTCCTTTGCGGACTTCGATGCGACGATGGACTTCGTCAACGCGCTCGCGGACGTCGCTCGATCCCAGAACCACCACCCGGACCTCGCCGTTTCCTATGCGCGCTGCGGCGTAACGTTCTCCACGCACGACGCCGGCGGACTCACGCGCAACGATTTCATCTGTGCCGCGCGCACCGAGCGGCTCCTCGGATGACCGCCGTCGCCACCGGTCCCGTCACGTCCACCGGGCTGGTCGTGGCCACGATGCGCCGCCGCTACGACGTCGAGCGCGCCGACGGTTCCGTCGTGCCCTGCGTGCTCAAGGGCCGGTCGATGCAGCTCGCCGTCGGCGACCAGGTCACGTTCGAGCAGGATGCCGGCGGCGCGGCCATCGTGGCCATGGCGCCGCGCCGCAATCTCATCTACCGCTCGGACGCGTTCAAGGCCAAACTGCTGGCCGCCGATGTGACGCAGATCGCCGGCGTGGTGGCACCCGACGTCGCGCTCGACACCGAGCTGATCCACCGCTGGATGATCGCCGCCGAGGCTGCGCAATGCCGCTTTGTCGTGCTGGCCAACAAGTCCGACCTGCCCACTTACGCGCTGCTGCAGGACCGCCTGTCGGGGGTGGCAAGGCTCGGCTATCCGATCGTCACCTTCTCCGCCCGGGACGATGTGTCGCCCGTGCTCACGTGGCTGCGCGACCAGCACACGGTTCTGGTCGGACAATCCGGGATGGGGAAGTCCACACTCGTGAATGCGCTGCTGCCGCTGGTGGCTGCGCGTACCGCGGAAGTATCCACGTCGCTCAACACCGGCAAGCATACGACCACGTCGACCAGCCTGTATCGGTTGCCGACGCTGGGCGCGGACGCCTGGATTGTCGACTCGCCGGGCATGAAGGCATTTGCACTCGCCCATCTCGATCCGCAGACGCTGGCCGATGCCTTTGTCGAGATCCGGCCCTTCCTCGGCCACTGCCGCTTCCGCGATTGCCGCCACGGCGCGGAGCCCGGTTGCGCGATCACCGCAGCGGTGGACAGCGGTGCGATCGCGCCGCATCGACTCGCGCTGATGCAGCGATTGATCACCGAAGCGGGCGGCCTCGGCCGGCGTTGACTGTGGGCCTAAGGCGCGAGGTTGGCGAGCGTCAGCAGCAGGATCAGCAGCAACCACAACACCAGCGCGCGCCACACCAGACCCACGGCAGACGGCAACACTTCCGGCTCCACGGGATCGCCCATGCCCAGGTCCGGGCGCGCATCGGGATCGCCGGCCAGCGTGGGCAGCGGGCCGCCCAGTTGCACGCCGAGCGCGCCACCGCCCGCCGCCAGCAGGATGCCCACCGCTCTGCCGCCTTCGTGCGCGGACCATTGCGCCGCCTGCGTCCGCCAGCAGGCGACCGCGTCCTCGAAGTCGCCGACCACCGCAAACGACAACGCCGTCAGCCGCACCGGAATCCAGTCGAGGCACGCGAGCACCAGTTGCGCCGCCTGTCCGAATTCCGCGCGCGCGAGCACCTGCGGGGTGGGCGCGACACCCGGCACCGGGCCGCGCCACTCGGCAGCCAGCAACACGACAGCGCGATAGAGCACCGCGCCCACCGGTCCGGGCAGCACGACGAACCAAAACAGCACTGCAAAGACCTGCCGGTAGGCGTCGATCAGGCCGCGCTCGATCGCCAGCCGCGCGACATCCTGCGCCGACAGGTCGAGCGTGGAGCCACCGCGCCAGACGCCGAGCGCGCGACGCGCGGCCTGCAGGTCACCTGCCTGCAACGCGGCCACGATCGCCGACAATGCGTGGCTGAACCGGCGAAAGCCCATCAGCAGGTACAGGCATGCCGCGTTGACGACGAGTCCGAGCAGCGGGTGGATGGCATCCGCAACGAAGTACACCACTGCCACAGCCGCCGCCGGGGGCACGAGTGCCGCCACTACCGCGAAAGCGCCGTGCTGCCTCGTACCGCCGTTCAGCTTGCGCTCGACGGCGCGTGCATAGCGGACGAACATGCGCTCGCCGGCATTGCGCCACTCGAATGCGCGCCACTGCTCGAGGCCGAGTGCGATGAGGATGGCGAAGAAGCTCATCGGCGGCGTCCCCTTCAGCGCAGGAAATCGCGGCAGACTTCGCGGAAGAGCGCGGTGCCCGCGATCCCCAGCCATTCGAAGACCACCATTTCCCGGGTGACCACGCGTACACCCTCGTCACGCATGCGGGTGAGCGCCACATCCCGGTCGTGGGGGCGTCGCGAGCCGATGGCATCCGCGACGACATAGACCTCCTTGCCGTCCTCGAGCAATTCGAGCGCGGTCTGGAGCACGCACACATGCGCTTCCATGCCGATCACCACCACCTGCGCGCGATCGTGGCCGGGCAAACCGGACAGGCATTGCGCGGCCACGGCCGAGAAGTGATTCTTGGCGCCGATCGCCGCGGCCGGCAGCAGCGAACGCACCGCGGGCACCAGCGTCCCCAGTCCCTTCGCATAGTGCTCGGTGGCCGCCACCGGGATGCCGATCCGCTGCGCGGCCCCGATCATCCAGACGACATTTTCGACGACGGCCTCATGGGCGCTCACGGACGGCACCAGCTTGGCCTGCACGTCGATGACGAGCAGCATGGAGCGCTCGGCATCGATCAGCATCGGGGCACCGGCGCACGCATGTCAGGTCTTCAACACTTCCAGATCCCGGAACTGCTCGAGCACCTCGGGATTGGCCAGTGCCTCGATGTTGCGCACCTCGCGGCCATGCACGACGTTGCGCACCGCCAGCTCGACGATCTTGCCCGACTTGGTGCGCGGAATATCGGTGACCGCGACGATGCGCGCCGGCACATGGCGCGGCGTGGTGTTGACGCGGATGGTCTGCTTGATGCGTTCGGCGAGATCGGGGGTGAGCGCCTCGCCGTCGCGCAACCTGACGAACAGGACGACACGCACGTCGCCCACCTCCCCCGGCGGCCAATCCTGGCCGATCACGAGGCTCTCGACCACCTCCGGCAATTGCTCGACCTGACGGTAGATCTCGGCGGTGCCGATGCGCACGCCACCGGGATTCAGCGTGGCGTCGGAGCGCCCGTAGATCACCAGTCCGCCGTGCTCGGTCAATTCGACCCAGTCGCCATGGCACCAGACGCCGGGAAAGCGCTCGAAATAGGCGGCCCGGTACTTGGCGCCATCGGGATCGTTCCAGAACCCCACCGGCATTGCCGGGAACGGGGACTTGCAGACGAGTTCGCCCTTTTCGCGCACGAGGGGCGTGCCGTTCTCGTCGTAGACGTCCACATCGAGGCCCAGGCCGCGGCCCTGCAGCTCGCCGCGCCATACGGGCAACGTGGGTACCCCGAGCGCAAAGCAGGACACGATATCGGTGCCGCCGGAGATCGACGACAGGCAAAGGTCTTCCTTCACGCACTGATAGACATAGTCGAAGCTCTCTGGCGACAACGGACTGCCGGTGGAGAACATCGTGCGGATGGTGCCAAGGTCGAAATCCTTGCGCGGCACCATCGCGATCTTCTTCTGCGCGTCGATGTACTTCGCCGACGTGCCGAAATGGGTCATCCGCTGCGCGTCCGCGAGTGTCCACAGGATGCGCCCGCGGTCGATGAACGGCGAGCCGTCGTAGAGCAGCAGCGTGGCGCCCACGGCCATGCCGGAGGCCAGCCAGTTCCACATCATCCAGCCGCAGGTCGTGAAGTAGAAGAGGCGATCGTCGCGTTTCAGGTCGCCGTGCAGCAGGTGTTCCTTCAGGTGCTGCAGCAGCGTGCCGCCGGCGCTGTGCACGATGCACTTGGGCACGCCGGTGGTGCCGGACGAATACAGGATGAACAGCGGATGCGCGAACGGCAGCTGCGCATAGTCGATCGGCCCCGCGAGGAACGGCGCCAGCCAGGCATCCCACGGCACGCCCGCGCGTATCGACGTGAGGTCGTCCGAGGCACCGGCACTTTGCTGCAGGTAGGGGATCACGACCACACGTTCCACCGACGGGAGCTGCGCGACGATCTCGCGCACCTTGTCCAGAATGGGCACGGCCTTGCCGTTGTACCAGTAGCCGTCGACGGTGAAGAGGACGCGCGGCTCGATCTGGCCGAACCGGTCGAGGACGCCCTGCACACCGAAATCGGGCGAGCATGACGACCACACCGCGCCGCGCGACGCCGTGGCCAGCATCGCGACGATCGCCTCCGGCATGTTGGGCATGAAGGCTGCGACACGATCGCCGGCGACGATGCCCTGCGCGGACAGCGCCTCCGCGGTGCGCGCCACCAGCGCGTGCAACTCCGCGTGCGGCACCGTGCGCTTGACCTTGTCCTCCCCCCAGAACACCAGCGCATCCGCGCCGTCGTCCGCGCGGCGGCGCTCGAGGAGGTTCTGCGCGTAGTTCAACGTAGCGTCGGGGAACCAGCGGGCGCCGGGCATCCTGTCCGCGTCCTCCAGCACCCGCGCGCCGGGTTGCCCCAGCACGCCACCGAAGGTCCAGAGCGCGCGCCAGAAGTCCCACTTGTGGTCGACCGACCAGCGCCACAGGCGCTCGTAGGTGCCGACATCGACGCCGTGCTGCTGCGCGACTTCGGCCGCGAAGCGCGTGATGTTGGCGCTGGCGACGCGTTCCGGCGACGGGGTCCAGAGCGGTTCCATGGATCAGGCGCTCAGTGCGCGCAGCGACTCCGCCAGTGCTGCGGGCAGCGGCACGGGGCGGCCGGAGGCCACATCGATCCACACCATCTTCGCCGCACCGGCGGCGTACTTCAGGCCCCCGGAATGAATGTCGTAATAGCTGCCGACGCTGGTGCGTCCGGGATTGCCCAGATACATGCTGATCTCGATGTCGGCCGGATAGACCAGCGGCACCAGGAAGTCGCAGCTGGCATTGACGATCACCGGCCCCTCGCCCCCGTCATAGGGCTTGCCCGCGTGGGACTGCGCCTGCGCATACACCCATTCGATGCGCGCCTGCTCCATGTAGCGGAAGTAATTGGTGTTGTTGACGTGACCAAGCGTATCCATGTCGCCCCAGCGGACGGTGAGGCGCGAGGTGTGCACGAGCAGGCGGGGAGAGGTCATCGGGAAGGGCTATGGCTGGAAGGAAGTGCCGCATCCGGACGCGCGCCGCGCGGCATGGCGAGGGGCATTCGCGAATTATAATGGCCGTTGCCCAATCTGAACCCGAAAGCCGCTACATGACCCGCGAAACCATGGAATACGACGTCGTGATCGTCGGTGGCGGTCCGTCGGGCCTTGCCGCGGCCATCCGCTTGAAGCAGCTTGCCGCCGAGCATGGCCGCGAGGTGACGGTCTGCATCCTGGAAAAGGGGTCGGAGGTCGGCGCGCACACGCTGTCGGGCGCAGTGATCGATCCCAAGGCGCTCAACGAGCTGTTTCCCGACTGGCAGGCCCGGGGCGCACCGCTGACCACCAGCGTCACCGAGGACCGTTTCCTGGTGCTGACGGCGGACAAGGCGTACCGGATTCCCAATTGGCTGCTGCCGCCGCTGATGGACAATCACGGCAACTACATCGCGAGCCTCGGCAACGTATGCCGCTGGCTCGCGCGCGAAGCGGAAGCGCTCGGGGTGGAGATCTATCCCGGGTTTCCTGCCGCGGAGATCCTGTACGACGCGCAGGGCGCCGTGCGCGGCGTGGCCACCGGCGACATGGGCGTGGCGCACGACGGCACGCACAAGGCCGACTACCAGCCGGGTATGGAGCTCCACGCCAGGTACACGCTGTTTGCGGAGGGCGCGCGCGGCTCGCTCTCGCAGGAACTGATGGGCCGGTTCAACCTGCGCGACGGCATCGATCCGCAGAAATACGGCATCGGCATCAAGGAACTGTGGCAGGTCGCCCCCGACCGGCATCACCCGGGCCTCGTCATCCACACGCAGGGCTGGCCACTGAACGCCGACACCGGCGGCGGCTCGTTCCTGTATCACCTGGACGACGGCACGGTCTCCGTCGGCTTCGTTGTCCACCTCAACTACGAGAATCCACACCTGTCGCCCTACGACGAATTCCAGCGCTTCAAGACGCACCCGGCGATTCGGGGCACCTTCGAGGGCGGCAAGCGGCTGGCGTACGGGGCGCGGGCGATCAACGAAGGCGGCCTGCAGTCGGTGCCCAGACTCACGTTCGCCGGCGGTGCGCTGATCGGTTGCGCGGCCGGATTCGTGAACCTCCCGCGCATCAAGGGCAGTCACAACGCGATGAAGACCGGGATGCTGGCCGCGGAAGCCGCGTTCGCGGCGCTCGGTGCGGACCGCGCGCACGACGAACTCGTCGCGTATGCGGATGCATGGAAGAAGTCGTGGGTCTACGCCGACCTGTACAAGGTGCGCAACGTGAAGCCCGGTCTGAAGTGGGGCATGGTGCTGGGCAGCATGCACGGCGGCGCGCACATGTGGCTGAACGACCTGGGCCTGGGCGCGCTGGTGCCATGGACATTGCGCCACGGCAAGGCCGACCACGAATCGCTGCAGCCGGCCGCACAGATGCCGCGCATCACCTATCCGAAGTACGACGGCGTGCTGAGCTTCGACAAGCTCTCGTCGGTGTTCCTGTCCAACACCAACCACGTGGAGGACCAGCCGGTACACCTGCAGCTGCGCAATCCGGCCATTCCGGTGGATGTGAATCTCAGGCTCTACGACGGGCCGGAAGCACGCTACTGTCCCGCCGGTGTGTACGAATACGTCCCGGATGAACAGGCGGGCGGCGACGCCCGGCGGCTGCAGATCAACGCGCAGAACTGCGTGCACTGCAAGACCTGCGACATCAAGGACCCGCGGCAGAACATCCACTGGGTCACGCCCGAAGGCGGCGGCGGGCCGAACTACACGAGCATGTAGCGGCTCAATCGTTCCACAGCCAGGCGGCGCCGCGCACGCCGCTCGAGTCGCCATGTTCATGTCGTACGAGGCGGGTATCCACGCGGTCGGAGAAGATCCACGCCCCCCATTGCGCGGGCACGCTGGCATAGAGCCGATCGATGTTCGACAGGCCGCCGCCCAGCACGATCACGTCCGGGTCGAGCAGGTTGATCACGTGGGCCAGCGCGCGTGCCAGTCTCTCCTCGTAGCGCGCGAGCGTGGCGTTGGCCGCGACGTCCCCTGCCGCCGCCGCGGCCACGATCGCTTCGGCCGTCGTGGTCACGTGACCGTGCCGCGCGTGATCGCGCGCAAGCGCCGGACCGGACAGCCACGTCTCGATACAGCCCTCGCGGCCGCAGAAGCAATGGGCGCCGGGGCGCTCGTCGTCGCGCGGCCACGGCAGCGGATTGTGTCCCCATTCACCGGCGATCGCATTCGGTCCGTCCAGCACGTGGCCCGCCACGACGATGCCGGCGCCGACCCCGGTGCCGAGGATCACGCCGAAGACGACATGGGCACCTGCGCCCGCGCCGTCGACCGCTTCGGACAGGGCGAAGCAGTTGGCATCGTTGGTGATGCGCACCGGGCGTTCCAGCGCAGCCGCAAGGTCGCGCACGATGGGCCGGCCATTGAGGCATACCGAATTCGAGCCGCGCAGGAGGCCGGTGGCCCAGGAAATCGAACCGGGCGTGCCCACGCCCACGCTTGCCGCGCCCGCGGCCAGGCCGAGTTCATCCTCCGCCGCAGCGACGAGCCCGGCCACGGCCGCGAGGATGCCTGCGTAGTCCTCACGCGGCGTCGGCACGCGCCGCTTCCACAGCAGCTCGCCTGCAGCGCCGAGCGCCACCGCCTCGATCTTGGTCCCGCCCAGATCCACGCCCAAACGAATTTGCCGCACCATCGCGCGCACCACTCCCCCGGAAACGCGGGGCGGTCAAAGTTGACCCCCTCCCCGCGATGCCCGAATATTACAGCTCGGGCAACGTCGCGACGCATGCGACCGCCGCGGCAAAATGAAGGGAGCCATCGATGTCTGCCACCCGTTTCAATCGTGTCCATCCCGGCGACGTTGCCAAGTGATCCAACGTCTGCTTGCCTCCGTTGTCGTCGCACTGCTCGCGGGCGTGCCCGCAATCGCTTCCGCGCAACTCAATCTCTACTGCAGTTCGCCCAACACCTCGTGGTGCCAGGGCATGGCGGTGGGCTTCGAGAAGGCCACCGGCACCACGGTTGCCGTCATCCAGAAGGCCACCGGCGAGATGCTGGCGCAAATCAAGGCCGAGAAGGCCAACCCGAAGGGCGACGTCTGGTGGGCCGGACCGGCCGACAGTTACCTGCAGGCGGCGGACGAAGGGTTGCTGGAAGAATACCGGTCGCCGAACATCGGTGCGCTCTACGACTGGGCACAGCGCCTCAACGAGGTCTCGAAGAATCGCGTCAGCGGCGTCTACGGCGGCATTCTCGCGCTGGGCTACAACACCGAGATCGGCACGAAGAAGAAGCTGCCGGTGGTCAAGTGCTGGAAGGATCTCGTCGACCCTGCGTACAAAGGCGAGATCATGCTGGGCAACCCGACCACGTCGGGCACCGCCTACCTGATGCTCGCCTCGCTGGTCCAGATCATGGGGGAGGACGAGGCCTTCCGCTACATGGCGGCCGTGCATCGCAACGTGTCGAGCTATGCGCGATCGGGCATCGGTCCGATGACCTCGGTTTCGCGAGGGGAAATCTATCTCGGCAGCACGGTGCTGCACGGCGTCATCAATGAGATCGTGCGCGGCTTTCCGGTGCTGCCCGTCCTGCCCTGCGAAGGCGTCGGTTACGAGATCGGTTCCGTGGCCGTCATCAAGGGAGCGCGCAACCTCGATGCAGCGAAGAAATTCCTCGACTGGTCGCTGACCTCCGAGGCCCAGAAGATCGGACTCGACGTCAAGGAGTTCGCGATCCCCACCAATCGCGCGGTGGCGCTGCCGCCGCAGGTGCCGAAGCTTACCGACATCAAGGTCATCAATTACGACTTCGCGAAGTTCGGCGGCAGCGACATGCGCCGCCGGCTGCTGGAGCGCTGGGAAAAGGAAATCAACGCGGCACCACGATGAACGATCACCGTCGCGCCTTGCGCGGCTGGCTGCTGTGCGGCGCGATCGGCTTCCTGCTGGTGCCCTGGTATGCGCTGCAGGACACCGTGCTGGGCGTCGCGTGGCTGCGCACCTGGGGCAGCAAGGACAACGCACCGGCGCTGCTGCAGGTGCTTGCCCACGGCCGCATCTGGCTGGCTCCGCTTGGCCTGCTGTTGCTCGCCGCCGCCGGCCTGCTGCTGCCATCCCTGGCACCGCGGGTTCGCGCCAACGCGCTGCTGGCCATCGGCGCCGCCGGATTCATCGGGTTCTTCGTCCAGGGCTTTGCGATCGTGCCCGCCGGCTGGGCCTTCCCCGTACTCACCGACGCCTT
This sequence comes from Betaproteobacteria bacterium, assembly GCA_031410015.1. GTDB lineage: Bacteria > Pseudomonadota > Gammaproteobacteria > Burkholderiales > Casimicrobiaceae > VBCG01. The sequence goes on from JANNYI010000080.1 coordinate 16,047, forward strand.
CGGCGCACTCGCGGGCAAGCAGTACGGCATGGGCCTCGGGGCCGCGCTGGTCTGCATCGCGTTCGGCATGATGTTCTCGCTGGGCCTTGCGGGTCGCGGCTTCTTCAGGGGCGATGCCTTCGTTGCCAGCTGCGTGGTGTCCGTCGGCGTACTGCTGGCCGTGTTCACGTTCTTTCCGGTGTTCAAGATTCTGCTGCAGGCGCTCGAGAACGCAGACGGCGCGTTCTCCCTGCCGGCCTTCTTCGAGCGGCTCTTCACCGCGAAGATCTGGGGTGTCGGGTGCATCGTGGGCAACACGCGCTGCGGTGTTGCCTGGAACACGCTGATCCTCGCCCTGCTGTGCGCCATCTGCAGCACGGCACTGGGCCTCGCGTTCGCGCTGATCGCCACCCGCACGTCGTTTCCCTACAAGAAAGTGCTGCGCGTCCTCTCGGTGCTGCCGATCATCACGCCGCCGTTCGTCATTGGCCTGGGTCTCATCCTGCTGTTCGGCCGGTCCGGGCTCGTCAACCAGTTCCTCGAATGGGCCTTTGCCATCGAGCCCACCCGCTGGATCTACGGCATGCAGGGCGTGCTGGTGGCGCAGATCTTCGCGTTCACGCCCATCTCCTTTCTGGTGCTGATCGGCGTCGTCGAAGGCGTGTCGCCGTCGATTGAGGAAGCGGCGCAGACGCTGCGTGCGGACCGCTGGCGCACACTGCTCGACATCTCGCTGCCGCTGATGCGCCCCGGCCTCGCCAACGCCTTCCTGATCACGTTCATCGAATCCATCGCCGACTTCGGCAATCCGATCCTGCTGGGCGGCAACTTCGGCGTGCTCTCCACCGAGATCTTCTTTTCCGTGGTCGGCGCGCAGCTCGACCAGGGGCGCGCGGCCACGCTCGGCATCGTGCTGCTGGTGATGGCGCTGGGCGCCTTCTTCCTGCAGCGCCGGCTCCTGGGCCGGAAGGTGTACACGGCGATGTCCGGCAAGGGCGACTCGGGCCTGCCGATCCTGTTGCCCGACGGCGCGCGCCGCCTGTGCTACGGCATCGCGCTGCCGTGGGCGGCGCTGACGGTGATCCTCTACGCGATGGCGCTGGCCGGCGGCTTCGTCGAGACGTGGGGCCGCGACTATACATTGACGCTGAAGCACTACGTGAAGGCGTTCGGCCTCGAGTGGGGCGCCCACGGCATCATCTGGGCCGGCGCCGCGTGGAACTCGTTCTGGACCACGGTCAAGCTGTCCGCGATCGCCGCCCCGCTCACCGCCATCCTGGGCATCCTGGCCGCCTATCTGCTCACGCGGCAGAAGTTCGTCGGGCAGGCCACGTTCGAGTTCGGCACGATGCTGTCGTTCGCGATTCCCGGCACCGTGATCGGCGTGTCGTACATCCTGGCCTTCAACGTGCCGCCGATCGAGATGACCGGCACGGCGATCATCCTCGTCATCTGCAACATCTTCCGCAACATGCCGGTGGGCGTGCGGGCGGGCATGGCCTCGATGACCCAGATCGACAAGAGCCTCGACGAGGCGTCGACCACGCTCGGCGCGCGCGGATCGACCACGTTGCGGTTGATCCTGCTGCCGCTGCTCAAACCGGCGGTGGTCGCCGCGCTGGTCTACAGCTTCGTCCGCGCGATGACCACCGTGTCGGCCGTGATCTTCCTCGTCTCCGCGCAGTACGAGTGGGCCACCACCTACATCATCAATCGCGTGGTCAACGGGGACTACGGTGTGGCCATCGCCTATTGCTCGGTGCTGATCGTGCTGATGCTGGCCGTGATCTGGCTCATCCAGCGCCTGGTCGGCGAGCGGCGCCTTGGTCGCCGTGGCGTTGCCGCCGCGCCCGGTGGCGGCGTCGGCCAGGTAGGAGGATCCGCGGCGTGACCATCGCCGAGGCATGCTTGCAGCGCCCCGCGTTCGCGCCGCGCACCACGCGCATGCACACCGCCCCTTGCACAGGTTTGCCATGAAAGCCGCATCGATCGAATTCCGCAGCGTCAGCAAGCTCTACGGCGATGTCGCCGCAGTGCGCGACATCTCCTTCACCATCGAGGCGGGCAAGCTCGTCACGCTGCTCGGGCCGTCCGGTTGCGGCAAGACCACCACGCTGCGGCTCATCGCCGGCCTCGAGCTGCCCTCCAGCGGATCGATCCTCATTGGCGGCATCGACGTATCGCAGATCGCAGCCTCCGAACGCGATGTGTCGATGGTGTTCCAGAGCTACGCCCTCTTTCCGCACATGAGCGTGCTGGAAAACGTCCGCTACGGACTCGTCGTCGCCAGGATGCCGAAGCCGCAGGCCGACGAGCGCGCCCGTGCCGCGCTGGCCACGGTGGGCCTGCAGGGATTCGACGCGCGGCTGCCCTCGGAGTTGTCCGGCGGCCAGCAGCAGCGGGTGGCGGTGGCACGCGCGCTGGTGCTGGAGCCTTCGGTCCTGCTGTTCGACGAGCCGCTGTCCAATCTCGATGCGCGGCTGCGCCGGCAGATGCGCGAGGAAATCCGCGAACTGCAGCAGCGCCTGTCGCTGACGGTGGTCTACGTCACGCACGACCAGGCGGAAGCGATGGCCGTGTCGGATCGCATCATCGTGATGAATCGCGCGGCGATCGCCCAGGAGGGTGCGCCGCGCGAGCTGTACGAGCAGCCCAGCGACCCGTTCGTGGCCGGTTTCATGGGCGATGCCAATCGAGTGCGTGGCACGCTCGCGCGTCGCAACGCCACGCACGCCGACGTCGACGTGGGCGGCGTGACGCTGCAACTGCCGCACCGGGGCCTGCCCGACGGCGACGTCGAGTTGTCCATTCGACCGGAAGCCGTGTCCTTCGTGCCGGCGACCGGCGCGCCGCTGACGGCCATCGTGCGCAAGGCATCGTATCTGGGCGGACTCATGGAGTACACGCTCGACACGCGCATTGGCGAACTGTTCGTGATCTCGACCGGCGTCGAAGCGCCGCATGGCGTCGGCACAATCGTCGGCATCGCGCTCGCCGCCCATGGCGTCGTGGCCATCCCGCCCGCCATGGCCAATTGAGCCCGCGCGCACCGCGCCGCCAGCCAGTGGCCGTCGCGGCGCGCGACGCAAGCCCCGCCGGATCAGCTGCGCTATCCTCCCGCCATGCACTGGGTGCTCATTGCGATGCTCGTCGCCGGCCTGTGGGGCGGGTGGAACTGGTGGTCATCCGAGCGCCATGTGCACGTGCCACCCGGCATCGTGGCCGCGGCCGAGCCCGAGCAGCGCAATATCGACAGTCGCGTCACGTTCGACGCCAAGGGCCACACCTTCATCAAGCGGGCCGAATTCGCTCTGACCGCGCGCGTGCTGCGCAAGGAGATCTATCGCGTCGATGGCGGCGCCAACCTGGCGCCTGTCGACCTGGGCCTCGGCTGGGGGCCGATGTCGGACAGCCGCATCGTCGACCAGCTCGAGTTCTCGCAGATGGGGCGCTTTCTCTTCTGGCGCCCGCGCAATCCGGCCACGTTTCCGCTCGCGCCCGCCGCGATCACCGCGAACGCCGCGCAGGTGCACGCGATCCCCGCCAATGCCGCGATCGAGCGCACGCTGCGCTACCTGCGTCCGGGGCAGGTGGTGACGCTGCGGGGATTCCTCGTGGACGTACGCGGGCCGTCGGGCTTCGCATGGAATACGTCGCTGTCACGCACCGATACCGGCGACGGGGCCTGCGAGCTGATGTGGATCGAAAGCGCGCACGCGCATTGAGGCGCAAGCCGGGAAGCTGCTGCGCGGGCAGCGCATGCACAACTACGCGACGGTCATCCGCCACAGCGTCGGGCCGGCCAGCACCGCCCATACCGCCGCGGCGAACAGTGCCGCAACGAAGACCGCTGCACTGCCGAGGTCCTTGGCGAGTTTCGAGAGCGGGTGCCGCTCGGCCGAGATCCGGTCGATCGCCGCCTCGACCGATGTATTGAGGATCTCGACAACGAAGATGGCGATTGTGGCGCCGATCAGCAGCAGCTTTTCAACGACCCCGAGCGGCAACCACAGTGCCAGCGGAATCGCCACCAGCAGGACGTAGATTTCAAGTCGCGCTGCCGGCTCGTTCCAGGCCGCATGCAGGCCGGCCAGTGAATAGAAAAAGGCGTTCCACAGTCTGCGCATCGATGCGGCCCCCGTTGACGACGGGCGCGAGCCTGCATGGCGCTTGTGAATCGCTGATGACACCACGGGGGCACCGGCGTTGCCGGCGGCGCCCCCCGTGCACGGTCAGAACGCTTCCTCGGCGAGCGCCAGCACGCTGTCGCCGCCGTGCACGATGGTGTGCGCGAGGCCGGATGCCTGCGGCAGCAGACAGTCGCTGTAGTAGCGCGCCGTGGCGATCTTGGCTTCGAGGAATTGTGCGTTGCCTTCACCCGCGGCGATCTGTTCGGCGGCGATCAGCGCGGCACGCGCCATCTGCCAGCCGCCGGCCACGAGGCCCCAGAGCTTGAGGTAGGCCACGGCCCCCGCGTGGGCAGCGCGGGTCTGCTGGCCGTAGGCCGGCACCATCCAGTCGATGGCGGCCTGCAGGTCCGCCGTCGCGGCGGCGAGATCCACGCCGATCGACTGCAGCGCGGGCTCGGTACGCGAGGCCAGCCTGGCGGCGATCTTGTCGATCTCGGACGCGATGGCGCGCGCCACGGCGCCGGCATCGCGGGCCGTCTTGCGCCCGATCAGGTCATTGGCCTGGATCGCGGTGGTGCCCTCGTAGATGGTGATGATCCGCGCATCGCGCATGTATTGCGCGGCGCCCGTTTCCTCGATGAAGCCCATGCCGCCGTGCACCTGCACGCCCAGCGACGCCACTTCCTGCGCGACCTCGGTGGACCAGCCCTTGACGATCGGGATCATGAATTCGGCAAAGGCCTGGTGCCGTGCCCGCGCCGCCGCATCGGGGTGGCGTCGCGCATTGTCGAGCGCGGCCGCCGTCACGTAGGCCACCGCCCGCGTGGCTTCGGTATACGCACGCATCGTCATCAGCATGCGCCGGATGTCCGGGTGCCCGATGATCGGGCCGGCCTTCGCCCCCTTTTCGAGGCCGACAGCCTTGCCCTGCACGCGCTCGCGGGCATAGGCCACCGCGCGCTGGTAAGCACGATCGGAGATGCCCACGCCTTCCATGCCGACGGAGAAGCGGGCGAGGTTCATCATGATGAACATGTACTCGAGGCCGCGGTTTTCCTCGCCGACGAGGTAGCCAATGGCGCCTCCCTTGTCCCCGTACACCATCACGGCCGTCGGGCTCGCGTGAATGCCCATCTTGTGCTCGATCGACACGCACTGCACGTCGTTGCGCGCGCCCAGCGTGCCGTCGGCATTGACCATCACCTTGGGCACCACGAAGAGCGAGATGCCCTTCACGCCTTCCGGCGCATCCGGTGTGCGCGCGAGCACGAGGTGGATGATGTTCTCGGTGTAGTCGTGCTCGCCAAACGTGATGTAGATCTTCTGCCCGGACAGCTTGTAGGTGCCGTCGCCCTGCGGCACCGCCCGCGTACGCACGGCGGCCAGGTCGGAACCGGCCTGCGGTTCGGTCAGGTTCATCGTGCCGGTCCACGTGCCGGCGACCATGTTGGGCAGGAACTTGTCCTTCAACGCCTGCGAGCCGCGCAGCTCGATCGCCTCGATCGCGCCCTGCGTCAGCAGCGGACACAGGTCGAAGGCCAGGTTGGACGCATGCCACATTTCCTCGACCGCGGTCGCGACGAGTTGCGGCAGCCCCTGCCCGCCGTACTCCGGATTCTTGGTGAGGCCGTTCCAGCCGTTCGCGCAATACTGCCCGTAGGCGTCCTTGAATCCCGCCGGGGTCGTCACACGACCGCCCTCGGACCACTTCGCGCCCTCGCGATCGCCCGGCCAGTTGAGCGGGTCGAGCACGTTGGTGGCGAACTTGGCGGCTTCCTCGAGAATGGCGGCCACGGTGTCGGGCGTTGCATCCTCGCAACCCGGAAGCTGCGAAACCTGATTGAGACCGGCCAGTTCGTTCAGCACGAAACTGATCTCGGCCAGCGGGGCGTGGTAGGTGCTCATGCGCAGGATTCCTCAGGCAGTGAAAACGCTAGCGTACGACCGGCACGCTAGATGAAACGTTCTAATCGGCAGGCAGGTGCGCGGCGCAGCAGCGCCGCGCCGCCCTACCCCAGTTCGGCCGTCAGTTGCGGGACCAGTTCGAAGAGATCGCCAACGAGACCATAGTCGGCAACCTGGAAGATCGGCGCGTCCGGGTCCTTGTTGATCGCGACGATGAACTTGCTGTCCTTCATGCCCGCCAGATGCTGGATGGCGCCCGAAATGCCGATGGCGATGTAAAGGTCGGGCGCCACGATCTTGCCGGTCTGGCCCACCTGGTAATCGTTGGGCACGTAGCCCGCGTCCACCGCGGCGCGCGACGCGCCGATGGCGGCGTTCAGCTTGTCGGCCAGCGCTTCGAGCATCTTGAAATTTTCGCCGCTGCCCAGCCCCCGTCCCCCGGAAATGACGATACGCGCACTGGTCAGTTCCGGACGCTCGGACTTGACGATCTCCTGGGCGATGACTTTGGCGTGGCCGGTATCCGGCGCCGCGGGCACGACGGTCACCGCCGCGGATCCACCGGCGCCGGCGGCATCAAACGCCGTCGTGCGCACCGTCAGCACCTTCACCGGGTCCTTCGACTGCACGGTGGCAAACGCGTTGCCCGCGTAGATCGGCCGCACGAACGTATCGGGCGCGTCGATGGCGATCACCTCGGAAATCTGCGCGACGTCGAGCCTGGCGGCGATGCGCGGCAGGATGTTCTTGCCGTAACCGGTGGCCGCCGCAACCACGTGCGTATAGGCGCCCGGCAGCAGCGCGAGCGCGTTGGCGGCCATGTTCTCGGCCGTGGGCTGCGCAAGATACGGAGCCTCGGCCAGCAGCACCGAGGCGACGCCGGCCACCTTGGCGGCCGCGTCCGCCGCGCCGCGCGCGTCGTGTCCGGCCACCAGCACATGGACGTCGCCGCCCAGTTTGCCGGCAGCGGTGATCGCGTGCAGCGTGGCGGCCTTGAGCGATTGTTGATCGTGTTCGGCAATGACGAGAATGGCCATGATGTTCGTTGTCCTAGGCAATGACCTTGGCTTCGCCGCGCAGCTTGGCCACCAGTTCCTTCACGTCGGCGACCTTGCCGCCGCCCTTGCGCTTGGCCGGCTCGGTGACCCTGAGCGTGGCGAGCCGCGGCGCGACGTCCACCCCGAGCGTGGCGGGGCTGGTGACGTCAAGCGGCTTCTTCTTGGCCTTCATGATGTTGGGCAGCGTGGCGTAACGCGGCTCGTTGAGACGCAGGTCGGTGGTGACGAGGGCGGGCAGCTTCATCTCGATGGTCTCGAGGCCGCCGTCCACTTCGCGCTTGACCGTGGCCACGCCACCCGCGATCTCCACCCTGGACGCGAACGTCGCCTGCGGCCAGTCGAGCAGCGCGGCCAGCATCTGGCCGGTCTGGTTGGCATCGTCGTCGATGGCCTGCTTGCCGCAGATCACCAGTTGCGGCGCCTCGTTGCCCACCACCGCCCGCAGCAGCTTGGCCACCGCCAGTGGCTGCAGCTCGACGTCGGTCTCCACCAGGATGGCGCGATCCGCGCCCAGTGCGAGCGCGGTGCGCAGTGTCTCCTGGCAGGCAGCCAGGCCGCAGGAAACGGCCACCACCTCGGTGGCAATGCCCTTTTCCTTCAACCGCACCGCCTCCTCGATGGCGATCTCGTCGAAGGGGTTCATCGACATCTTGACGTTGGCGGTATCGACACCCGAGCCATCGGGCTTCACCCGCACCTTGACGTTGTAATCGACGACGCGCTTGACCGGCACCAGGATTTTCATTGTTCTCACCACGGAAAATGATTCGGGCTCAGAGGTCGATTATAGCGTTTTGACCCCGCCCGACGGCCGGGTCACAATACGGGCCGCCCGCTCGTCCAACCGGATTGCCCTTGAACACCACGACGCTTCGCTCCGCCGACATCGGCGAGATCCTCGCCCACATCCCGCACCGCTACCCCTTCATCCTGATCGACCGGATGGAAGCCTGCGAACCCGGCAAGTGGGTGCGCGTGACCAAGAACGTGACCGCCCAGGAATGGTTTTTCGCCGGCATCCCGGTGGAGAGCCGGGTGATGCCGCAGATGCTGGTGGTCGAGGCACTTGCGCAGTCGTCCGGCGCGCTTTGCTATTACTCGGGACTGTTCGATGCCGTCGCCAAGCCGATCATCTTTTTCGCCGGCATCGACAAGTGCCGCTTCGGCCATCCTGTCCGGCCCGGGGACCAGCTGGTGCTCGAGTGCAAGCTGCGGCGCACGATGCGTGGCGTCGTCAAGGTGTCGGGTCACGCCTCCGTCGACGGCAAAATGTCGGTGGAGCTGCAGTTGACCGCGGCGATCCGCGACATGGACGCCTCCGCGGAAGCGGTGGCCGTGCACAACGCCGCCAACCGCGACGCCTGACTACAACGGCTGCCACACCCCGCCAACCAGGCCCTCCACCGGGCGGAATGTGGCCTTGTACGCCATCTTGCGGCTCTCGGCGATCCAGTAGCCCAGATAGAGAAACTGCAGCGACAGCGCGCGGCAGCGCTCCACCTGCCACAGCACGTTGAACGTGCCGTAGCTCGTGCCGGCAACATCCGGTTCGAAGAACGTGTAGACGGACGACAGTCCGTCCACCAGCCGGTCGACGAGGCTTACCATCCGCAGGACGCCGTCCTCGCGGAATTCGTAGAGGTCCGTGGCAACGTTGCTGTGGAGCAGAAAGTGCTGGTACTGCTCGCGGCTGTCCTGGTCCATGCCGCCGCCGGGATGGCGGAAGCGCTGGTAGCGCAGATAGAGCGCGTAATGCTCCGAGTCGTAGGCCAGTTCGCGCCGGGTGACCGTCAGTGCCGCGTGCGCGCGCAAGGCCTTGCGCTGGGTGCGGTTGGGCACGAAGTCCGCCACCGGCAGGCGCACCGGCACGCAGGCGCGGCAATGATCGCAATACGGACGATACGTGAACGCACCGCTGCGGCGGAAGCCCAGCCGGACCAGCTCGCTGTACACCCGCGTATCGATGAGATGGCTGGGGGTGGCCACCTGCGAGCGCGCGGCGCGGTCGGGCAGGTAGCTGCACGGATACGGCGCCGTCGCGTAGAACTGCAGCGATGTCAGCGGTAGGTCGTTGAGCTTGCTCAACTCATTCCATTCGTCACGTTGGCCCGGCCGGCACCCGGCCCGGCATCGGCTTGCCATGGGCCTGCGGGTGCGCTGGAGTGTATCAAGTCGGCCAGATGCGCCGCAAACGCCGCCCGCGGGATGGGCCGGGCGCCCAGCGAACGCAGGTGCGCCGTCTCCTGCTGGCAGTCGATCAGGGGCACGCCCAGGCGCTGCAGGTGCGCCACAAGGGCCGCCAGCGCCACCTTCGACGCATCGGTGGCATGCGCGAACATCGACTCGCCGAAGAACATCCGGTCGAGCAGGAGGCCGTACAGCCCGCCCACCAGCCGCCCGTCCTGCCAGCTTTCCACGCTGTGCGCGTAGCCCCGGCGATGCAGCTCGCAATAGGCGTCGACGATGTCCGCGGTGATCCAGGTGCCGTCCTGCCCTTCGCGCGGCGTGGCCGAGCACGCCTCGATCACGGTGCGAAAGGCCGTGTCGAAGCGCACCTCAAAGGTCCCTGCCCCGATGCGCTTGCGCAGCGACCGCGTCGGCCGGAATTCGCCCACGAACAGGACCATCCGCGGGTCGGGGCTCCACCACAGGATGGGCTGGCCATCGGAAAACCACGGGAAGATGCCGCGCCGGTAGGCGGCAACCAGACGCTCGGGCGACAGGTCGGCCCCCGCGGCGAGCAGGCCGTTGGGCTCGGTCATGGCGGTTTCCAGCGCGGGAAACGGGGACGCGGGTTCGAGCCAGGGGATCAAGGGCGGTTCCGGTAGAATTCAACCGCATTCTTTCATCCGCAGCGGGTTTGCCCAAGTCAAACTCGCGCGGCGTCGCGTCGATTGCGCATCGCCCCGGTAGCTCAGTGGATAGAGCAGTCCCCTCCTAAGGGACAGGTCGGACGTTCGATTCGTCTCCGGGGCGCCATCCGTCCTAGCCCAGGCCCATGTTGCCCTCCTCGCCGCCTGCCCTGCCGCCCACCCGCTACCGGATCGTCCCGCTCGACCTGCACGCGCACCTGTACCAAGTCAGCGTCACCGTGGACACGCCCGACGCCGCGGGACAGGCACTCCGCCTCCCGACGTGGGTTCCCGGCAGCTATCTGATTCGCGAGTTCGCCAGGCACTTCGTGACGGTGCGCGCCGAGTGCAACGGCATACCCGTCGCCATCACCAAGACGCGCAAGGACACGTGGCAGGCAGTGCCGTGCGCCGGCCCGCTCGTCGTCACCGCGCAGGTCTACGCGCACGACATGTCGGTGCGCACCGCCTACCTCGACGCGCAGCGGGGCTACTTCAACGGCGCGTCGATGTTCCTGTGCCCGGTGGGACGCGAAGCCGCGCCGTGCATCGTGGATATCGCCGCCACGGCCGGCATGGACGGCTGGCAGGTCGCCACCGCACTCCCCCGCGATGGCGCGGCGGCCGGCGGCTTCGGCACGTATCGCGCGGCCGACTACGACGAGCTGATCGACCACCCGGTGGAGACGGGCGTGCTGGCCACCGCGTCGTTCACCGCGGGTGGCGTGCCGCACGCCATCGCGGTCGCGGGCCGCCAGCATGGCGACCTGCCGCGGCTGGCGCGCGACCTGGCGCGCGTCTGCCAATGGCAGGTCGATCTCTTCGGCGGTGCGCCGTTCGAGCGCTACCTCTTCCAGATCGTCGCCGTCACCGAAGGCTATGGCGGACTCGAGCATCGGGCCAGCACCAGCCTCATCTGCCGCCGCGACGAATTGCCGCGCGTGGGTGAGGAACGCATCGACGACGCCTATCTCAACCTGCTGGGGCTTGCCAGCCACGAGTATTTTCATGCGTGGAACGTGAAGCGGATCAAGCCAGCCGCATTCGTGCCCTACGCTCTCGCGCAGGAAAACTACACGCGACAACTGTGGGCCTTCGAGGGCATCACCTCCTACTACGACGATCTGGCGCTGCTGCGCTGTGGCTTGATCGACGCGCCGCGCTACCTCGAACTGCTGGCGCGCGTGATCACCACCGTGCTGCGCACGCCGGGCCGCGCCGTGCAGAGCGTCGCCGACTCGAGTTTCGATGCGTGGATCAAGTTCTACCGCGCGGACGAAAACACGCCCAATGCCGGGGTCAGCTACTACGCCAAGGGCGCACTCGTCGCCTGCCTGCTCGACCTCGAACTGCGCCGCGACGACACGAGCTCGCTGAATGCGCTGATGCGCGTGCTGTGGGAGCGTTTCGGCAAGCCCGGCATCGGCGTGCCCGAAGGCGGCATCCTGGCGGTGGCCAGCGAACTCGCCGGCCGCGACCTCGCACCGTTCTTTGCCCGCTATGTCGATGGCACGGCGGAGCTTCCGCTGGCCGCCATGCTCGCGGAGATCGGCGTCGACATGATGTTGCGCGCCAGCACCGGTGCCAAGGATCGCGGCGGCAAGCCGGCCGGCAGCGCGATCGATCGCTCCACGCTGGGCCTGCGCGTCGGCGCCGACATGAAGCTCTCCACGGTGCTGCGCGACGGCCCGGCCATGCGGGCCGGCTTGTCCGCCGGCGACGTGCTGATGGCCGTGGACGGCATGAAGGCCTCGGCCGATGCGGTAGCGGCGCTCCTTGCGCACGGTACGCCGGGCACCCGCGTGCGCGTCCACGCGTTCCGCCGCGACGAGTTGTTCGAAGTTGACGCAACGCTGGACGCCGCGCCGCTCGACACCTGCATGCTCGCACTGGCGGCTGCACCATCAGCGGCCGCGCTGGCGCGCCGCAAGGCCTGGCTTGGTGTTTGAACGCGGCATTGCGCTCGGCGTTCTGCTGGCCGTACTGGCGGGCGCGCCGCTCGCCACCGCCGCGCCCCCGGACACCCGCCGCGACGCCACCACCGACACCTACTTCGGCGAAAGCGTTGCCGACCCGTACCGGTGGCTGGAAGATACCGCCGCGGCCGACACCCGCGCCTGGTTCGAGGCGCAGAACGCGAATACGCGCGCGACACTCGATGCGCTGCCCGGGCGCACATCGCTGCGCCAGCGCCTGCTGGCGCTCAACACGGCCGACACCAAGATCCGCGACGTCCAGCGCGGTGGCGACCGCATTTTCTTCCTGCGCCGCAACGCCGCCGAGCAACACCATCGCCTGTTCGTCCAGGAGGGACTCGCCGGTACGCCACGGCTGCTGGTCGATCCTGAAAATTACATCGCCGGCGATACCGGGACGGCGCTCATCGACTACTACCGCGTCTCGCCCAACGGCCGGCGGCTGGCCTTCGGCGTGGCGCCGGGCGGCAGCGAGGACGCGACGCTGCATGTCATCGACGTGGACACCGGCAAGGCGCTGGGTCCACCGACGCCGCGCGCGCGCTGGGCGAGCCCGGTGTGGCGCTTCGACAGCAGCGTGCTGTTCTACACGCAGCAGCAGGCGTGGCCCGTCGGCACGCCGGCGGCCGTCCTGCTGAAGGACAGCCGCGCGATGATGCGCACTTACGAGGCCGATGGCACGGTCACGGACACCCCCGTCTTCGCGCGCGGGCTCGACGCCGGCGTCACGATGGACGCCGACGACACGCCCGCGGTCGACGTGTCGCCCGTCTCGCCGTTTGCCCTTGGCGTGATCCAGCACGGCACGCAACTCGAACAGACTCTCTATGTCGCGCGGCTCAACACGCTGCGGAGCGGCCGCACGCCATGGCGCCGGCTGGCCGGTCCGGAGCGGGGCATCGTGGGCTACGACGTGCGCGGCGAATGGATCTATCTCGTCACCAACGAAGATGCACCGCGCTATCGCGTGCTGCGCTGGTCGCTCAACGATCCGCGGCCGTTCACGCCGGCCGCCGCCGAAGTGGTCGTGGCCGAATCGACGCGCGTGATCAAGGGTGTGAGCGTGGCGCGCGACGCGCTCTACGTGCAGCAGATGGATGCCGGCTACAGCAAGCTTCTGCGGCTGGAATTCAACGTCCGCCCCGCCAAGGGCCGGGGTGGCGCCCCGCCGGCGCGCGGTGCCGCACTGCCGTCCAAGCCATCGGGTGTGGCGCGCAGCACCGAAATTCGCCTGCCGTTTGCCGGCACGATCGCCGAGCGCGTGATCGAGCCTGCCTATCCCGGCGCGCTGCTGCGGCTCACCGGCTGGACCGAGGCGCCGGCCTACTTCCAGGTGGACGGCAAGACCGGCGCCGTCACCCGCACGCCGCTGCTGCCGCCTACGCGCCTCGACTGGGCCGGCGTCACCTCCACGCAGGCGAGCGTACGCGGCCATGACGGTACGGCTGTGCCGGTATCGATCGTCCATGCGCGGGCGCAGCCGAAGGACGGCAGCGCACGCGTGATGCTGGATGCCTACGGCGCCTATGGATCGAGCCAGGAGCCGTACTTCTGGCCCTCGCTGCTGGCGTGGATCGAGCGTGGCGGCGTATTCGTGGTGGCGCACGTGCGCGGCGGCGGCGAGTTGGGCCATGCGTGGCATCGCGGCGGATTCAAGTCCACCAAGGCCAACACGTGGCGCGACGCCATCGCCGTCGGCCAGTGGCTGGTGCAGGCCGGCTGGACGACGCCAGCGCGTCTGGCGATCACCGGCGGCAGCGCCGGCGGGGTCACGGCCGGCAATGCGATCATCGATGCGCCGGAACTCTTTGCCGCGATGGTCAGCCAGGCGGGTTTCCACGACACGCTGCGCAGCGAGACGGGCATGGTCGGGCCCGGCAACGTCGCCGAATTCGGCAGCGTGACCACGCCCGAAGGCTTTCGCGACCTGCTGGCGATGAGCAGCTATGCGCGCCTGCGCGACGGCGTGCGCTATCCCGCCGCGCTCCTCACCACCGGCTACAACGATCCGCGGGTCGACCCGTGGGACCCCGGCAAGATGGCGGCGCGCCTGCAGGTGGCGAATGCGGCACCAGGCGGCAGTGCCAGGCCGGTGTTGCTGCGCGTCGAATTCGACGGCGGCCACGGCAACGGCACGCTCGACCAGATGGTCGACGAGACCACCGACGTGATGGCGTTCCTGCTCTGGCAGACGGGCGCCCGGGACTTTGCATTGCCCTGACCCGCGGCGCGCGTGTCGACCGTCAGAGCGTCACGGCCGGATTGAGCGTATAGCGCCCGGTGATCGTGGCCTCGGCCAGGACATGGCCCTGCATCGCTTCGCGCACCGCATGCCCGTCGAAGGTTGCCGGCACGTCGAGATGGGAGACATCGAGCGCATAGAGCGTGAAGATGTACCGGTGCGGCAGCGCATCGTTCCACGGCGGGCACGGCCCGTCGTAGCCGTGATAGTCCCCGCCCATCGCCGTGTCGCCGGCAAACCAGCCCGTGTAGTCGTTGGTGCCGTGGCGCATGTTGCCGGGCGCCTTGGGGCCGGACTTGCCGCGCGCGGTGACGCCGTTGGAATGGGCGCCGCGCGTGATCGAATGCACGCTCGGCGGGATGTCGATCAGCGCCCAGTGGAAGAAGTCCACGCGCGGCAGCGACGCCGGCACGATGCGGCCTTCCTGGTTCACGTCGTCGCCTTTGGACGGCACGTCCGGATCGTGGCACAGCAGCGCCAGCGAGCGCGTGTGGGGCGGCGTGCCGCTCCACGCGAAATCGGGATTGCGATTGGTGGACAGGCGGATGTGCGTGGCGGGATCGATCACCGCGAACGCGTACTCGCCGGGGATGGCGCCATGGTTGGCAAATGCCGCGGTGGTGAACTGCATCGGATCGAGCCTCGCGCTGCGGTCGGGTTAAGGATGGGACGGGGGGGCCGAGCCCCGCATCGCTTCCACGGAGGCTTTCTGCAGTTCCATGGTCTTGATGCTCATCTGCATCATGCTGACGCTCATCGTCAGCCAGTTTTCGATCACCCGCAGTTCAGCGATCTTGCGGTCGATCTCGGCCGGATCGAGCGCCGCGAACAGCGCGGCCGGATTGCCGAAGGGCATGCCCGGGGGCATCGCGGCGCCGGGCGCGGCACCGGCAGCCGGGAAGCCGGGCATGGCCAGCCCCAGCGGGTTCCACATGCGCTGCAGGAAGCCCATGGCATCCTGCGGCGAGAAGGCGGGCGCGTCGCCCGCGGGTTTGCCGGGTCCCTGCTGATCGGCCATCGCGGTGTCCTCCAAAGCGCGCGCTCCAGGATTGGCGGCGCGTATTTGTTACTATCCTCCACTATGGCGGAGTCCGGTGCAACACTGTTGGCCCGCGTCGCCGCAATCGTCGGCCACGCGCATGTGCTGTCCGCACCGGCGGACGTCGAACCCTTCTACGTCGACTGGCGGGGTCGCTATCGCGGAAGCGCGCTGGCGGTCGTCCGACCGGGCACCACCGCCGAGGTGGCCGCCGTGGTCCGCGCGTGCGTCGAGGCAGGCGTTGCCATCGTGCCGCAGGGCGGCAACACCGGCCTTTGCGGCGGCGCCATTCCCCGTGACCACCAGGGCGAGATCGTGCTCGCGCTGACCCGCCTGCAGCGCGTGCGCGCGGTGGATGCCGCCAACGCCACGATCACCGTCGAAGCCGGCGCCACGTTGGCCGCGGTGCAGGCGGCCGCGACGGAGGCGGGACTGCTGTTTCCGCTGTCGCTTGCCTCCGAGGGCAGTTGCACCATCGGCGGCAACCTTTCGACCAATGCCGGCGGCACGGCAGTGCTGCGCTTCGGCAACACGCGCGAGCTTGTGCTGGGCGTAGAAGTGGTGCTGGCCGACGGGGAGATCTGGGACGGCCTGCGCGGCCTGCGCAAGGACAACACCGGCTACGACTTGAAACAGCTCTTCATCGGCGCGGAAGGCACGCTCGGCGTCGTCACGGCCGCGGTGCTCAAGCTCTTCGCGGCACCGCGCGTGGCCGTCACCGCGATGGCCGCAGTGCCTTCGCCCGACCATGCCCTGGCGCTGCTCGCCGCTTTGAAGCAGGCCCTGGGCGACCGGCTGACCGGGTTCGAGCTGATGAGCGCGTTCTCGCTCGAGCTGTCGCGCAAGCATCACGCCGGCGCCACCGCCATGATGCCCGGCCACCCGTGGTATGTGCTCCTCCAAGCCGACGACAGCGCGCCGGATGCCCCCCTGCCCGCGTTGGTGGAAGCGGCGCTCGCCGCCGCCGCCGAGGCGGGCACCATCGCCGACGCCGTCGTCGCGCAATCCGAGGCGCAGGCGCGGCAGCTGTGGGCATTGCGCGAAAACATCAGCGAGGCGCAGCGGCGCGAAGGTCCCAACATCAAGCACGACATCTCGCTGCCGGTGTCGGCCATCCCCACGTTCATGACCGTCACCGAGGCGGCGCTGGCCGCCGCGTTTCCCGGGGCGCGGCTGGTGGTCTTCGGCCACCTGGGCGACGGCAACCTGCATTACAACCTGTCGGCGCCCGAAGGTGCGGCGGCCACGGCGTTCATGGACCATGCCCACGCGGTCAACGGCATCGTGCATGATCTCGTGGCGCGGCACGGCGGCAGCTTCAGCGCCGAGCACGGCGTCGGCCAGTTGAAGCGCGACGACCTCGTCCGCTACAAGTCACCCGTCGAGTTGCGGATGATGCGCGCCATCAAGGCGGCGCTCGATCCGCGCGACCTCATGAATCCAGGCAAGGTACTGTAGGTCCCATGGGCAAAATCATCTTCTGGCTGGTCGTCGTGTTCGCGGTGCTCTTCGCCGTGCGGCTGTGGAATGCGAGCCAGGTCAAGAAACGGCGCGATGGGGCTGCCGGCAAGGCCGCCGACCCGCAGGCGATGGTTCAGTGCAGCCAATGCGGCGTCTTCCTGCCCAAGACCGAGGCGCGCCTCGTCGACCGCGCCTATCTCTGCCAGGAGGGCGGCTGCGCCGCCCACCCCAAACGTTGACGCGCGGGGCGCACGCTCGCTATAAGCAGAACTGCCCTACCTGACCACCGATGCAGCCCACACCCGCCCCGCAACCGTTCGAGCCGCCGCCGATTCCATCGCCGATGGAGGATTCGGGCCGCCGCATCCTGTGGATCGTCGGCCTCTACCGCGCCGTATGCGCGGCTCTGTTGCTGGGCGCCGCCCTGCTGGTCGATCCCAAGGCCATCGGTGTGCTCAATCCCAATTCCTTCGTGACCGGCACGGGACTCTACTTCCTGTTCGGGCTCGCCACCTTCTGGTGGGTGCAGCAGGACCGCCTGCCGCTGCCGTTGCCGGCGATGCTGCTGGGCCTGCTGGTCGGGGATCTCTTCTTCCTGTCGCTCGTGATCTTCGCCGGCGGTACATTCGGCGCGCCACTGCCCATCCTGCTTTTTCCGCAGCTCGCGGCGGCCGGGTGGATCCTCCGCACGCAAACCGCTTTCCTGCACGCCGCGCTGGCGTCGATCACGCTGCTTGGACTGGACACCTACCGGACACTCGAGGGCCTGATTGCGCTGCCGCAGGTGTTCCAGACCGGCATCATCGGCTTCGGCTACTTTGCCACCGTGGGCATCGCGGTCGCGCTGGGGCGATTCACCAAGCAGTCGGAGGACCTGGCCGTGCAGCGCGGCATCGA
>JANNYI010000081.1:0-2785 GCA_031410015.1 Betaproteobacteria bacterium
GCGACTAAGCCCGCCCCAGCCGGCGCGCCCCGCGCCGTGCCACGCCGACCAGAACACGCGCCGTGCCACGCCGACCAGAACACGCGCCGTGCGACGCCGACCAGAACACGCGCCGTGCCACGCCGACCAGAACACGCGCCGCGTCACGACGACCGGAACAAGCAACGCCCGCAACGGCAGCGACGCTACGATCCGGACTTCACCCGCCGATACAGCTCCGGATTGAGCGTCGGATCGTTGTACATCTTGAATTGCCGATACACCCGCCAGAACGCATGACCGGTCGCAGCGCGGTCGAGCAGCGTGTCGAGGCAGCGCCCGAGATCGCCGCGCTGCGCCCGCAGCCGTTCGAGCTTCGCCGTGCAGGCGGCGCGATGTTCGGCGGTGGCGTCGCCGCGCGTGGCTTCGACGCCCATGTGGAACACCTTCAGCGCAAGGATCGACAGCCGGTCGATCATCGCCCCCGCCGTTTCTGCGTTGTGCCAGGCATCGGCCGCCGGGGCCACGCCGGCAATCCGGGCCAGCAGGATTTCGTCGAGGCGTTCCACTGCGTCGTTGCGGCGCTGGTTGAGGCCATCGATGGCGCGCTTGTTCGCGGCGATGGCTTCCGCGGGCACATCGACACGGCGCGCCGCGTCCTCCTGCGCCCACAGTTCGCGGTTGCAGCGATGATTGATCGCGACCCAGGTCCAGGCATCGTCTGCGGCCACCGGCGCCGGCGTGTCGGCAACCTCGATCGCGGCGTCGTGCCACGCCGTGAGCAAGCCGGCGTGCATGTCGGCGAAGGCGCCGCTCACGGCGCGGTGGCCACCGCTGCGCCGGCTTCCTCGAGGGCGGCCGGCGCGAACTGGATCCGGTGCAGGCGCGCGTACACGCCGTCACTGGCGAGCAGCGAGAGGTGGGTTCCGGTCTCGACGATGCGGCCAGCCTCGAGGACCACGATACGATCGGCGCGTTCGATCGTTGACAGCCGGTGGGCGATCACGATCGTGGTGCGGCCGTGCATCAACGTCTCGAGGGCCGCCTGCACCTGTCGCTCCGATTCCGAGTCGAGCGCCGACGTGGCCTCGTCGAGGATCAGCAGCGGCGCATTCTTCAGGATGGCGCGGGCGATGGCCACGCGCTGGCGCTGGCCGCCCGAAAGTCGGACGCCGTGCTCGCCGACGATCGTATCGAAGCCCTCCGGCATGGCGCGGATGAAGTCGAGTGCATGCGCCGCCGCGGCCGCGCGTTCCACCTGCTCGCGGCTCGAGTCGGCCATCGCACCATAGGCGATGTTGGCGGCGACCGTGTCATTGAAGAGCAGCACGTCCTGCGACACCATCGCGATCTGCGCGCGCAGGCTCTTGAGCGTCAACGTGGTGACGTCGTGCCCGTCGATGAAGAGGCGCCCGGCGGTCGGCTCATAGAACCTCGGTACGAGATTGACCAGCGACGTCTTGCCGCTGCCCGAGGCTCCCACCAGCGCCACCGTCTCGCCGGGCGCGACGGTCAACGTGATGTCGGACAGCGCTTCGCTGTCGTTGCCGCCGTAGCGCAACGAGAGCCGCTCGAAGCGTACCTCGCCGCGGCAGCGATCGAGCGCGACGGTGCCGGTGTCGGCTTCCTCTTCGTGATCGAGCAGGCCGAAGATGCTCTCGGAGGCCGCGAGGCCACGCTGGATGGCCGCATTGATGCCGGACAGCCCTTTCAGCCGTTCCAGCAGCGTCAGCAGCGCGACCACGTAGGACATGAACAGCGCGAAGTCGAAGCGGCCACCCTCGTTTTGCTGCAGGGCAATCCACACGATCGACCCGACGGCGCAGGCCGCGAAGAACACGGTCAGCGGCGAGCTGGCGGCCGTGGCCGACGACTCCTTGGTCATCGCATTGCGCAGCTTGTTGGCCGCACCCACGGCGCGGTCGCGCTCGTAGTCCTCGCCGCCGAAAATGCGCACGACGCGATGGCCGTTGATCAACTCCTCCAGCACCTGCGACATCGACCCCGACCGATCCTGGATATCGCGCGCGATGCGCCGCAACCGGCGGCTGAAATACCGGATGACGACGCCGACGACGGGCACCACGATGAACGTCAGCAGCGTCAGCTTCCAGTTGAGCCACATCAGGTAGCCGAAGCTCACCGTGATCGTGAGCGTCGACCGGATCGCGTTGGTCAGCGCGCCGGAGGCGGCCGACGCGAGCTGGTGCGCGTCGAAGGAAATCTTCGACTGGATCATGCCTGCAGCGTGCGTGTCGTAGTACGGCGTGGGGAGCTTCAGCAACTTGTCGATCAGTTCGCGCCGCAGGTCGAACACCACGCGATAGCCGGTCCAGCCCATGCCGTACTCGGAAATGTAGGCGCCCACACCCCGCAGCAGGAAGACGCCGACGATGGTCAGCGGCAGCCACTTGGTGGCGAGCGGATCGGGCGCCTCGAAGTTGCGGACGATCGGAATCACCAGCCATGCCAGCAGCAGGTCGCCGGCGGCCACGATGACCATGCCGAACACGGCCAGCCCGAACGCCCAGCGGTAGGGCCGGATGTAGCGGGCGAGGCGGGAGTAGAGGTGTAGGCCCGACGGCGACATGGCTCGGAAGGTGGGCGGTAGGCGCGCTTGTGGCCGGTGCCGGCAGGCGCAGGATTGGACTGGGAAAGTTCGGCGCCGAGTATAGCGCAGCGCGTCCGGCGCCCCGCGCGGGGTCAGCGCAGCGCGAGCAGCTCCGCGTACAGGGCCGACAGTCGCTGCGCCATCGCGTCGGGCGTCAATGGGCGCACGGCCTCGAGCGCGCCGGCGCCGGCGCGG
>JANNYI010000082.1:0-2429 GCA_031410015.1 Betaproteobacteria bacterium
ATCGTATCGCGTGGCGCAGGCCGGCATCGGCCTCGTGCCGGAGATGCGGCAGGTGTTTCCGACGCTGTCGGTGCGCGAGAATCTCGTGGCCACCGCGCGGCTGCGCAAGAACGCCGACACGGCGCCGTGGACCTTGGAGCGCGTGTATGGGCTGTTCCCGCGCTTGTCGGAGCGTGCGTCCAATCTCGGCAATCAACTCTCGGGCGGCGAGCAGCAGATGCTGGCGATCGGCCGCGCGCTGATGACCAATCCGCGGCTCCTGATCCTCGACGAGGCCACCGAAGGCCTGGCGCCGCTCGTGCGCGCGGAAATCTGGAAGTGCCTGGACCAGTTGAAGCGCGAGGGCCTCACGCTACTGGTGATCGACAAGAACATCGGTCCGCTGACGCGTCTTGCCGACATGCACTACATCGTCGAGAAGGGCCGCATCGCCTGGAGTGGGGATTCCGCCGCGTTGATTGCGCAACCCGAGGTGCTGCACCAATACGTCGGGGTGTAGGCGTCCAATGTCTCCGGTGTCCCTGGTGTTCCCGATGTCCCTGTAGGCGAGGCTTCAGCCTCGCGGGCAATGCGCCACGCTGAACCCGCGCGGCTGAAGCCTCGCCTACAAGCCTCGCCTACAAGCGTGGTCCCGCAGTCACGGCAATCCGAACACGCGCTGCGCGTTGCCGGTGAGGATCGCGTCGCGTACAGCCTCGTCGTGCGCAAAAGTGGACGCCACCAGTGCCCCCGGCTGCTGCTCCCCTAACGGAAAGGGCGCGTCGGTACCGAGCAGTACACGCGGGGCCCCCATCTTCTCCACGAGCAGGCGCAGTGAGCTGGCATCGAAGATGGCCGAATCCACGCAGAAGCGGTCGCAATAGGAGGAGGGCAGCCGCGGGCAATCGGCACGGATGATGTCGCGATGGGTCCACGCGTTGTCGACGCGGCCCAGCAGGAAGGCGAAGCTGCCGCCGCCATGCGCGAACACGAGATCGAGGTTGCGCGGCAACCGCTCGAACGCGCCGGACAGGATGAGGCCGAGGATGCCGAGCTGTGTCTCGGCCGGCATGGCCACCAGCCACGGCAGCATCCACTTCTTCATTCGCGCGTCGCCCATCATGTCCCACGGATGCACGAGCACCGGCATCCGCTCCGCCGCGCAGTGGCGCAGGAAGTCGAGGATGCCGGGGTCCTCCAATCCCTTCATGCCGACGTGGTTGCCGATCTGCACGCCGACGTGGCCGATGCTTCGCGCGCGCGTGACTTCGCGGCAGGCCGCGTCGATGTCCTGCAGCGGCACCTGGGCCAATGCCTTCAGCCGGCGCGGGTCGGCGGCGCAGAAGGCCGTGGCGAGGTCGTTCATCCGCACGCACCACGTGGCGGCCGCGGCGGCATCCCATGCGTAGCCGAACATGATCGGCGTGGCGCAGACCAACTGCACGTCGATGCCCGCGGCGTCGAGCCACGCCAGGCGCACCTGGGGATCCCACAGCCGCGCCTCCACGGGCCGGAAGCGCTGGTCGCCGACCATGATGAAGCCTTCGCCGCTGCCGGTGTCGGCGAGCCACGGCGCGCGCGCGTCGGCTGCGGCGGCTTCGTCGCGCGTGATGCGCGGCAGGAAGTGCGAGTGGATGTCGATCTGCAGCATGAAGGTTCCTGTGCTCATCCGGGCCTTCCCGACCGGCGCTGCGCGGGGCCTTTCCCGGCGGCGATCATGCCGGCAACGCCGCTTTGCCCGGATGCACGGCGCCGCACGCCGGGCACTTGCGCAGCGACGGGTCGCCGTAGAACTGCGCAAACAGCGGCGGCAGGTCGCGCACGATGCTCTTCAACTGCACTTCGATGCGGTGCACGCGCGTGTGACAGTCGAGGCAGTACCACTCGAAGCCGTCGAGCGCGCCTTCCGGCCGCTTGTACTCGATCACGAGGCCCACGCTGCCGGGTTCGGGCCGCTGCGGCGAGTGGCGCACGTGCGGCGGCAGCAGGAAGATGTCGCCTTCGCGGATCGGCATGTCGCGCGGGCGCCCGTTCTCCATGAGCCGCAGCACCATGTTGCCCTTCATCTGGAAGAAGAATTCCTCGAGCGGATCGTCGTGATAGTCGGTGCGCTGGTTGGGGCCGCCGACCACGGTGACGATGAAGTCGGCGTCCTCCCAGATCTGCGCATTGCCCACCGGGGGTTGCAGCTGGTCGCGGTGCTCGTCGATCCAGCGCTGGAAATTGAACGGCGCGCGCATCATGAATGCCCCGCCGAAGCGGCGCGATGCGCCGCCTCCCCCCGAGGGGGCGATCGCCTTGGGAGCGGCCCGGCGGCGATCATGAACGCCCCCCCGACGCGGCGCGATGCGCCGCCTCCCCCTGAGGGGGCGATCGCCTTGGGAGCGGCCCGGCGGCGATCATGAGTCTCCCCCCGAAGCGGCGCGATGCGCCGCCTCCCCCCGAGGGGG
>JANNYI010000083.1:0-3857 GCA_031410015.1 Betaproteobacteria bacterium
CCTCGCCTACAACCTCGCCTACAACCTCGCCGGCAGGGTCATCGACAACACCGGACCTAGCGGTGTTTGGAGGGCGCTGCCAGATCACGCAGCAACTGCGCGCGCCGCTCCAGCCACCAGCCGTACTGCGCCGGCCACAGCTTCCAGCCGGCTTCGCCGTCCAGTTCCACCGCGGCGCGGCCCGCCCAATGCGGATCGAGCAAGGCTTCGCGGCCCAGCGCGACCAAGTCGGCTTCGCCGTGCGCGACGATGGCCTCGGCCTGCGCGGCATCCAGCACCAGACCCACCGCCTGCGTGGCGATCCCCGCCTCGGCGCGCACGCGCGCTGCAAACGGCACCATGTATCCGGGCTTCAGGTCGAAGCGCGCGCCGACCAGGCCACCCGCAGAACAATCGATGACGTCGACGCCCAACGCCTTCAGCTCGCGCGCCAGCGCCACCGTGTCCTCCAGCGTCACGCCGCCTTCGATGCCGTCGATGGACGACGTGCGATAGAAGAGCGGCTTGTCGACAGGCCACACCTCGCGCACGGCTTTGGCGATCTCCAGCCCGAAGCGCATGCGCCGCGCGAGGTCGCCGCCATACTCGTCGCGCCGCGTGTTGGAGATCGGCGACATGAACGAGCTGATCAGGTAGCCATGCGCGCCGTGGATCTCGATCACATCGAGGCCGGCGCGCTGCGCCCGCAACGCGGCGGCGCAAAACGCGTCGACGATGCGCCGGATGCCCGCATGATCCAGCGCCTCCGGCACCAGCCAGCCGTCCATGTGCGGCACGGCCACCGGCCCCACGATGGGCCACGGCAGGTCGCCGCGCGCGGCATCGTCCGCACCGACGGCGCCATTACCGAACCACGGCCGCTGCATGCTGGCCTTGCGGCCCGCGTGCGCCAGCTGCATGCCGGCGGCCGCGCCCATCGACTTGACGAACGCCACCGCGCGCTGGATCGGCGCGATGTGATCGTCCGACCACAGCCCGAGGTCGCCGTGCGTGATGCGGCCTTCCGCCACCACCGCGGTGGCCTCGGTGAACACGAGGCCGAAGCCGCCCATCGCAAACTGCCCGAGGTGCGCAAAGTGCCAGTCCTGCGCCATGCCGTCGACGGCGGAGTACTGGCACATCGGCGACACCACGGTGCGGTTGCGCAGCGTGAGGCCACGCAACTTCAGCGGAGAAAACAGTTTCGACACGGGATGTTCCTTCAATGGATCAAAGCATGCAGCGCGCGGGCGCGGGCGTGGTTGCCGTCCTTGCAACCACCCTTACGCCGAATGCGCCCCACGATGCGCCCAGCCCGTCATCCGGCGCTCGAGCACGGCAAAGAATTCGTACATCGCCATCGCCATCGCGCCGATCACGAAGAGACCCGCGAACACCAGCGGCATCTTCATCGACGAGCCGGCGGACATCATCAGGTAGCCGATACCGTCGTTCGACGCCACGGTCTCCGACACCACGGTGCCGACGAAGGCCAGCGTGATCGACACCTTGAGCGACGCGAAGAAGAACGGCAGCGATCGCGGCAGGCCCACCTTGAACAGGATGTCGCTCTTGGTTGCGCCCAGCGAGCGCAGCACGTCTTCCAGCTCCGGCTCCAGCGTCGCCAGACCGGTGGCCACGTTCACCACGATCGGGAAGAAGCTGATCAGGAACGCGGTGAGGATCGCGGGCACGGTGCCGATGCCGAACCACACAACCAGGATCGGCACGAAGGCCACCTTGGGGATCGCGTTGAACGCCACCAATAGCGGATAGAGTCCGCGATAGACGAAGCGCGACATGCCCACCGCCACGCCCAGTGCCAGGCCCACCACCACGCCGATCGCAAAGCCGATTATCGTCGTCCAGAAGGTCTGCCACGCGTGATGCGCGATCGGCTTCGCGTATTCCACCAGCGCCTGCGCAATCGTGTACGGGCTGGGAAAGATGAAGTCGGACACCTTGAAGAGCGAGCAGATCGCCTGCCACACGATCAGGATCGCGGCCAGCAACAGCCACGGCGCCCACTTCTCCAGCCGCCTCTGCTGGTCGTGGGTCATGGCGTGGCCGCCGTCTTGCGGATCATCCCGATGCGCTCGCGCATGTCGTGGACGATGTGGGAGAACTTGTCGGTGTAGGTCACTTCGAGATCGCGCGGCCGCGGCAGGTCGATCTCGCGCCGCGTGAGGATGCGCCCGGGCCGCTTGCTCATCACGTACACGGTGTCGGCCAGGAACACCGCTTCGCGCAGGTCGTGCGTGACCAGGATCACGGTGAAGCGCTGCTCGGTCCACAGGTCGCGCAGGATGCACCACAGCTCCTCGCGCGTGAACGCGTCCAACGCGCCGAAGGGCTCGTCCAGCAGCAGCATCTTGGGCTTGTGCACCAGCGCGCGGCAGATGGAGGCGCGCTGCTGCATGCCGCCGGACAATTGATACGGGAACTTGTCCTCGTAACCTTCGAGGCCCACGGTCTTCAGCAACGCCCGTGCCGTTTCGACGTACTTGGCGCGGTCGCGCTTGAACCTGGAGCGGTGCGGCTCGACGATCTCCAGCGGCAGCAGCACGTTGTCGATCGTCGAGCGCCACGGCAACAGCGTGGGCGCCTGGAAGGCCATGCCCACGATCTTGAGCGGTCCGGTGACCTTGGCGCCCTCGACGGTGACAGTGCCTTTGGTCGGCGGCTTCAGGCCCGTGGCCAGCTTCATGGAGGTGGACTTGCCGCAGCCCGACGGCCCCACGAACGCGGCAAACTCACCCGGCTTGATCGACAGCGTGATGTCCTCGACCGCGAAGTCCTGATGCCCCTCGTAGGCGAGGAAGACATCGCGGAAATCGACGAAGGACGGCACGATCGGTGCGGCGCCGGCGGCGGTGACAGCACTCATGCGGACAGCACTCCTGGGTGCGAAAAAAAGCCCCCGTCGCCGGGGGCGCCGATCGTTGGTACGGCTATTTCGGAATGATCATCCGGTCGGCCTTGGCGGGCAGGTAGGCATCGCTGAAGATAGCGTCGGCCTTCACCGGATTCTTGAGTTCGAATGCCGCCGACACCTGCGTCACCATGTCGGTGAGGCGCGGCGCCAGCACGCCACCCACGCCGTTGGCGCGAGCTTCCTTGGTCGCGATCACGCTTTCGATGGCCAGCTTCATCCGGCGCTTCTCGAGCGCTTCGTCGACCAGCGCGTCGCGCTCCTTCACGTACTTGATCGACGCATCCGGATCGGCCAGCACGTCCTTCATCCCCTTGGTGAACGCGCGCAGGAAGGCCTTCACCACCTCCGGCTTTTCCTTGAGGAAGGTTTCGGACACGATGATCGCATTGCCGTAGAGATTGACACCGTAGTTGGGATACAGCATCACATTCACGTCCTCGTCCTTGATGCCGCGGGCGTTGAGGTTGAGGAGGCTCGTGAAGTAGAAGCCGGTGATCGCGTCGACATCGCCCTTGACCAGCAGCGTCTCGCGCAGCGGCGGGTCCATCGCGGTCCACGCGATCTTGCCCGAGTCGAGCTTGTTGGCCTTCACGAAGATCGGAAACGCGCGGCGGCCGGCGTCGAACACCGGGGCGCCCATCTTCTTGCCCTCGAGGTCGGACGGCTTGTTGATGCCGGTCTTCTTGAGCGAGAACACGGCGGCCGGCGTGTCGTCGTACACCATGAACACGGCGACGGGTTTGTTGGGCGCGGTGGGATTGTTGCCGACGAATTCAATGAGCGCGGCGAGATCGGCAAAACCCATCTGGTAGGTGCCCGACGCGACGCGGTTGACCGCGTTGCCCGAGCCGTTGCCGGCATCGATCGTGACGTCGAGTTTCTCGGCCGCGAAGTAGCCCTTGGCCTTGGGCAGCAGGAACAGCGCGGCCGGACCTTCGAAGCG
>JANNYI010000084.1:0-1250 GCA_031410015.1 Betaproteobacteria bacterium
CTCGTGCGGCGTGGGCAGCTTGCTGCGATCGGTGCGCGCGGCTTCGCTGCCGGCGCCCTCCTCGCGGATGATGTCGTTGCAAAGCTCGATGCACTCGTCGCAGATGAACACCGACGGGCCCGCGATGAGCTTGCGCACCTCGTGCTGGCTCTTGCCGCAAAACGAGCAGTAAAGCAGCTTGTCGCCAGAAGATTTATCGGCCATTCAACGACCTGCCTTGGGAACCTGTAGAGAAGTCTCGGTCAACTTTACGCGCTCGGGATGCGGTTTTGCAAGACCTTGTCGATCAGACCGTATTCCTGGGCCTCTTCCGCCCACAGAAAACGGTCGCGGTCGTGGTCGAGCTCGACCTGCTCGGGCGTGCGCCCGGTGAATTTTGCCATCAAAGCGATGAACCGGCGCTTGAGATTGATCGCGTACTGCGCGTGGCGCTCGATGTCGGAGACCTGGCCCTGGAAGCCACCCGAAGGCTGGTGGATCATCACGGTGGAGTTGGGAAGCGCAAAGCGCTTGCCCGGCGCGCCTGCGGCGAGCAGGAACGCGCCCATGCTGGCGGCCATGCCCACGCACAGCGTGGAGACATCCGGCTTGATGAACTGCATCGTGTCGTAGATGGCCATGCCCGCGGACACCGACCCGCCCGGCGAGTTGATGTAGAAATAGATTTCCTTGTCCGGGTTCTCGGATTCAAGGAACAGCATCTGCGCGACGATCAGGTTGGCGGTGCCGTCGTTGACCGGCCCCACCAGGAACACCACGCGCTCCTTCAGCAGGCGCGAGTAGATGTCGTAGGCGCGTTCGCCCCGGCCGCTTTGCTCGATGACCATGGGCACGAGGCCCAGCGCTTGCGGTTCGATGGAAGGGTTGGCTGGCACTTGGGGCTGGAAAATCACGATGGGATCCTGGTGAACGCCGGCCGCGGACGCTGCGGCTGCAACGAAGGGGACGGCGCAACGAGACGATTGTGGGTTACAACAATCAACGGGCTCGCGCGCCCTGAACCTGCAAGATGGGTCCGGACGGCGCGTACGTCAAGCGGCGCCGACAAACGTCCAGCAGCTGCGCGGACGCGAATCAGGCCTGTTGCGCCGGCGCCATCAGCGCCTCGAACGTGGACGGCACATCCTTGACCTGGGCCTTGGCCAGCACCCAGTCCACCACATTGCGCTCCACGGCGAGGCCCTCGAAGTCGTTGAGGCGCTCAGGCTTTTCGAAATGCCAGCGGACGACGGCCTCGGGCTGTTCGTAAG
>JANNYI010000085.1:0-4520 GCA_031410015.1 Betaproteobacteria bacterium
CGAACTCGTAGGCCGGATAGTCGGTGCAGGCGCGGATGGAGTCGATGCACGCGCGCAGCAGCGCGACCCGGTCGCGCGTGGGGATCACGATGGAGACGAGCGGCGGCGGCTCCGGCAGCGGGTAGACGATGCGCCAGCCCATCGTGCCGGCCAGCGCCTGCGCGCCGTCCCCGCGCCGCGCGATGCTGTCCTCCAGCACGCGGCGCTGTGCAGCGACGAGTTGCGGCTTCTCGAACGCCGCGGCCGCCGTGGATCCGGGAATTTCACGCCAGTGGTAGAGCACGCGCGGAATGCGCCGGATGCGGTTGCGCCCCGCGCGCTCGGCCACGCGCAGCACGAGGTCCCAGTCCTGCGCGCCGTCGACCCCGGTGGCGAGCCCGCCCAGCTCGCGCAACAGCGCGGTGCGCACGACGGTGAAATGCAGCACGCAGTTGGTGGTGCGGATCCACTCGTCGTCCCATGCGGGCTTGAAGAACGGCCGCGTGCGCGTGCCCTGCGCATCGAGCTTGTCCTCGTCGCAGAAGAACATCGCGGCATCCGGCGCGCGGACCACGCTTTCGGCCAGCGTGAGCAGCGCGTCCGGCGCCAGCGTGTCGTCGTGGTCGAGGAATCCGCAGAATTCGCCGGTGGCCGCCGCCAGCGCA
Source organism: Betaproteobacteria bacterium (assembly GCA_031410015.1). Lineage (GTDB taxonomy): Bacteria > Pseudomonadota > Gammaproteobacteria > Burkholderiales > Casimicrobiaceae > VBCG01. The sequence continues at coordinate 645 of JANNYI010000085.1, forward strand.
TCGTTGGTGGCCACCGCGATGCCGCCGTTGTCCTGCCGTCGCAGCAACCGGATGCGCGGATCGCCGGCGGCGGCGGCCGCGAGGCAGGCCTGCACGGCGGCGTCGGTGGATGCGTCGTCGGCGATGCACAGCTGCCAGTCGGGGTAGCACTGCGCGCGCACCGACGCCAGCGCCGCTTCCAGAAACGCCACGGGCGGATTCCACACCGGCAGCAGGATCGACACCACGGGCCGGCGCGGCAGCGCGGCCAGTCGCGCGGCAAAGCCATCGGGCCCGGGTTCGTGGGCGGCACACCATTGCGCGTAGTCGGCGTAGTGGCCCTCCTCGGCCACATGCCGCTCGAGCACGCCGCCGATGGACCCTTCGCGCGCCAGGCTCACGGCACGGCGCACGACCCACAGCAGCTTGCGCGGATCGCCGCCGGCATAGCGCAGGTGGCGCCGCAGCACCCGGAATCCCGCGCGCAGGTGGGCCGGTCGCATCATGCGCGGGAAGGTGATCGGAGCAGCGGCAACGGCATGGCGGCGGGATGCCCGTGACGGGAAGGGCGCCGGACCGGTTCGAAGTGTGGCGATCGGCGCCGCAGGGAAGAAAGGGCTTCGACGGCGGATCATTTTACCGGTTCCCTGCGGACAATTGCCCTTGCCACGCGGCGCGGCGGGACGGCGCGCAGTCAGTATCGGTCCGGGCCGGACGTCTATAATCCAGCGGCATCGCACTCCCCACGCCGGCGGCCCGCGCGCCAGCCGCGCCCAACTCCACCGGCCTCCGATGGTTTCTCCTGCACTCAGCGTCCGGTCCCTGTCCAAGCGCTTCGAGATCTACGAGCGCCCGGCCGATCGCCTCAAGCAGACACTGTGGCGCGGCCGCCGGCAGTTCTATCGCGAATTCTGGGCCCTGCGCGACGTCAGCTTCGCGCTCGCGCCCGGGCAGGCGCTGGGTATCGTCGGGCGCAACGGCTCCGGCAAGTCGACGCTGCTGCAACTGGTCGCGGGCACGTTGTCGCCCACCAGCGGCGAGGTCGACGCGCCCGGTCGCGTGTCGGCGCTGCTGGAACTGGGCAGCGGCTTCAATCCGGAGTTCAGCGGCCGCGAGAATGTCTTCCTCAACGGCGCCATCCTGGGGCTGCGGCAGGCCGAGATGCGCGCGCTGCTGCCCGACATCCTCGCGTTTGCCGACATCGGCGACTTCGTCGACCGCCCGGTCAAGACCTATTCGAGCGGCATGCAGCTGCGGCTGGCCTTTGCGGTGGCCACGGCGGTGACGCCGCGCATCCTCATCGTGGACGAAGCGCTGGCCGTGGGCGACGAGGCCTTCCAGCGCAAATGTTTCGCGCGCATCGAGAAGATCCGCGAAGACGGCGCGGCCGTGCTGTTCGTGTCGCACTCGCCCCAGCAGATCCTCGAACTGTGCGACACCGCGATGCTGCTCGACGGCGGTGAGATGCTGCTGCAGGACGAACCCAGGCGCGTGGTGCCCGAATACCAGCGCCTGCTGTATGCCACGCCGCAAACCGCCGCGCAGTTGCGGCTGCGCCTGCGTGGCGGCGGCAATGCCGAGGGAACGTTGAATGACGGGAGTGCGGACGCCGGGAGCGCAACCGCCGCGCCGGACGCAGCTCGCGCCACCACCAACGCGCTTGCCGCGTCCTTCGACCCCGGCCTGCGGTCCGCCAGCACCGTCGAATATGCAACCCACGGCGCGCAGATCGTCGCGCCGCGCATCACGACGCCTGAAGGCCGCGACGTCAATGTGCTGGTGCGCGGCGAACGCTACGTGGTGCGCTACACGGTGAAGTTTGCGCAGAGCGCGCGGCGCGTGCGCTTCGGCATGATGATCAAGACCACCTCCGGGGTGGAGCTGGGCGGGGGCACGTGTCCGGATGCCGGTTTCCTCGACGGCGAATTCGCGGCGGGTTCGAGCGTCACGGTCCGGTTTCAGTTCACCTGCAACCTCTTCGCCGGCATGTATTTCCTCAATACGGGACTGATGGGCGAAGTGCAGGGCACCGACACCTATCTGCATCGCCTGGTGGACGCCGTGGCGTTCCGCGTGGCCAGCGACGCGTCGCGCAAGCAGTCGGGCTACGTCGATTTCAGCATCGACGCCGCGCTCGTCGATGGAGAAGCCATTGCCGCCGATTGACCACGCGCCCGACCGGTCGCGCCGCGTCTACGTCGTGGCCGGCATGCATCGCGCCGGCACCAGCGTGGTGGCGCGTGCGCTGCAGGCACTCGGCGTCGATCTCGGTGCGCACCTCATGTCGGCCGACCTGCGGATGAACGCGCGGGGGTTCTTCGAGGACCTGGACCTCGTCCGCATCGACGACGCGCTGCTGGCGGCCTGCAACGCGGACTGGAAGAACGTGGCGCTGCTCGACGACGTCGACTGGACCGCCAATACCTTCGCCACCTGTGCCATCGAGGCGCGCGCGCTGCTCGAAGCGCGTCTCGCGGCCAACGGCACCTATGGGTGCAAGGACCCGCGCATCCCGCGCCTGCTGCCGTTCTGGCAGCGACAATTTGCCGCGGCCGGCGTGGCCGACCACTACGTGATCGCCATCCGCCACCCGCTGTCGGTGCTGGCATCGCTGACCACCCGCGATCAGCTCGACCTTCGCCGCAGTACCTGGCTCTGGCTCATCCACCTGGTCTGCGCGATGCATTACACGGCGGGTCGACCGCGCGTGGTGGTGGACTACGACCGGATGCTGGCCGCCCCGGACGCCGAGCTCGAGCGGATGCGGACCGGTCTGTCGCTGGCCCCCACGCCGGACGCGGCGACCGCGATCCCGGGCTTTGCCCGCGACTTCTTGTCGCAGGAGCTGCGCCACGCCGAGCACGGCCCGGCGGACCTCGCCGCCGGCAACCTGCCGTCTGCGGTGGTCGAGGCGTGGGCATTGGCAAGCGCGATGGCCCGGGACGTCGCTGGAGTCGAGGAGGCGCGGGCGGGCTTCGACAGGCTTTTTGCCTCCCTCCGCCGGATTTCGCCGCTGCTGGGCTACGCGGGCACCGTGGAGCGTGCCGCGGACGATGTTCCCCGTCTGGAAGGCGAACTCGCCTGGGCCAAGGGAACCCTGGCCGGGTCGGCCGTCTATGCCGAAAGCCTTCGCGCCACGCTGGCGGAACGGGACCTCGCCCACGCCACCGCTGCGGCCTTTGCCACCGACCTGCAGGCCACGCTGCAGCGCAAGGACACGGAGCTGGCGGCGATGCACCGCGTGCTGGAACAGGTGCGCCAAAGTGCGCTGGGACGGATGCTTTTGCGCGCCATCTCGAAAAAAGGCTGACTTCCGCTACAATTGCGCGCCTTTTGCCGACCATTGCACTTTTGGCCGTTGCCGCTGTCCATCCCGGCTGGGTCAATCGGCGGACTTCCGGCGCAAGCCCCCCCGATTCCCGCAAAACTTCTGCAGCGATCCCCTCATGGCCCTTGACCAACCTCCCCTTCCGCCGCCCGCGGCGCCCGTTGCTGCCATCGTGGTTGCCGGGCCGCAGGCCACGGACATGATCACCACCACCAGCAATGGATTCAATTACACCGTTACCGGCAATACGTTGCTATACCCGGATGTCGTGATCGCAAGTCTGGCCAAGGGCGACGATCCCAAGGCCGCGGTGGGCGCGCTGCACGCGGCCTACATCTCGGCCGGCTACTTTCTGGCCACGCTGCTAGCCAAAGTGGATGAGAAGGAAGTCAGCATCACCGTGGTGGAAGGCCGGATCACCGAGGCCGAATTGCCGGCCAAGCTCGAGCCGTTCTTTCGCGACGCAAGGGACCGCAAGGACATCGACCGCCAGACGATGATGATCGACGCCACCATGGCCGAGGCCTACGCGGCGCGGCAGGGCGTCCAGCCGCGCCTCCAGTTCGGCC
>JANNYI010000086.1:0-3595 GCA_031410015.1 Betaproteobacteria bacterium
CCCACACCCACGGACCGCAGCGTACCGGTTCGGCGCATTGCAATCGCGTGGTGCGGACGTCCGCAATGCCTGCCCCGAACTAACCGATTGGCCCGCGCACCTTGTCGATCCAATCGCTGCGCACAATGCACTGCGCCGAAACAGGGTGGGGCCTGTTTGACATTTGATTGGAGGGGTCGTCGATTTGACCCCGACTCAAATGGCAAACAGGCACCGCCCTGTTCCGGCACGGACCGCCTCAACTCTCACCACGGACCGCCTCAACTCTCACCACGGACCGCCTCAACTCGCACCACGAACCGCCTCAACTCGCACCACGGACCACCTCAACACGCACTACAGACCGCCTCAACACGCACCACGAACCGCCTCAACACTCGATTCGAGCCGACAACTTTCGACCGCGCGCGAATGCGCGAGGCCCGGGCTCAGTCCTCGTCGTGTTGTACCGGCGGCTTGGGCAGCGCCACGTTGCCGTCCGCGTCCGGACGCGGTGCCCGCTTCGCACCGCTGTCGCGGGGCGCGACATTGCCGTCGGCTTCACCGCCGGGGCCGCGCTTGGGACGCGGTCCCTGATTGCCGGGACCCTTGCTGCGGAATTGCCCGCCGCTGCCCTGACTCGGGCCGCCGCCGCCACCACCCGGTCGGCCACGCGGTCCATTGCGATTGCCGCGCGGCGGGAAATTGCCGCCGGGTCCTTGCGGCGCGCCGGAGCCCGTGGACGAAATGGCGCCGAACGGAAAGCCGTTGGCATTGCTTTGCGGCTGCTGACTGTCGAAGTCGACGCGTTGGCGTTGCGGACGCGGACCGTTGCCCGCATTTTGCCCGCCGCCGAAGCCGCCTTTGTTCTGAGCGCCGTAGCCGCCCTTGTTGGGGCCGCCGAAGTTGCCCTTGCGCCGGTGTTCGCCGGGCGGGCGCAGGCCGATCGCATTGGCATTGCTCTGCGGCTGCACGGCGTCGAAATCCGGCCGTCCGCCACCCTGGCCCTGCGGGCGCGGACCGCCGCCCTGCCCGTGCGGACGCGGACCGCCACCCTGCCCATGCGGACGCTGCCCGCCCTGGCCATGCGGGCGCGGATTGCCGCCCTGGCCGTGGCGCCGACCGCCACCCTGGCCCTCCGGACGCGGTCCTGCTTGCCCTTCGCCGCGCGGGGCGCCCTGTCCTTCCGGACGCGGACCGCCCCCTTGTCCAGGCGGACGCTGGCCGCCACCTTGCCCATGCTGGCGCGGACCGCCCTTGCCATGATGGCGCCCACCCTGCTTGCCGTGCGGTCGCGGCTGGCCGTGACGTGCGCCTTCGCCGGTGCGGACCGTATCGATGCCGATCGCGCCGTCAACCGATGGTGCGCCGTCCGCGGCGGGCATGGCTTCGCCCGCAACGCCGGCGTCACCGGGGGCGGCGCCGTCGAGAATCGGCGGCGCATCGCCAGTGCGCGAGTCGTCCTGCTGCCGTGGCGCGTGGCCACCCGGGCCCCGGCGCCCACGCTGTTGTTGTCCCTGCTTGCCGCGCGGATGCCCTCCTTGCGGACGCGGCACATGCGGTACGCCATCGGCACCGATCACCACGCCGGCCGACTGCACGACCGCGGCCACGTCGACGGCTTCGAGTTCGAGCAGGTCGCCGCGCTTCAAGAGCGACGGCATTGCCAGCGTGCCGTAGCGCGTGCGGATGAGGCGCGACACCGTCAAGCCCATCGCCTCGAACAGGCGCCGCACTTCGCGATTGCGGCCTTCCTTCAGCACGACGTGGTACCAGTGATTGGCGCCTTCTTCCTCGCCGCCGCCGTCCTCGACCTTCTCGCACTTGGCGGGACCGTCCTCGAGCTGCACGCCGGCCACGAGCATGTCCATCTGCTCCTGCGTCATCCGGCCCATGATGCGCACCGCGTATTCGCGTTCGACCTCGTAGCGCGGATGCATCAGCCGGTTGGCAAGCTCGCCCGAATTGGTGAACAGCAACAGGCCCTCGGTGTTGAAGTCGAGGCGCCCGACGTTGATCCATTTGCCGTGGCCGATGTTGGGCAGGCGGGTGAACACCGTGGGACGGCCTTCGGGATCGTCGCGCGAGACGATCTCGCCGGCGGGCTTGTGATACATCAGGATGCGCGGGCGCGGCTCGGTGAAGCGCACCTTAACCAGCTCGCCGTTGATGCGTACTTCATCGCCAGGTCCCACTTTTTGCCCCACTTCCGCCGGCAGGCGGTTAACAGTGATACGACCGGCGATGATCATGTCTTCCATCGCGCGGCGCGAGCCGAAGCCGCACGAGGCCAGGACCTTGTGCAGCCGTTGCGGTTCACTGAAGACTTCGTCAGTGGACCGTTTGTGTTTCGTCGGCGGGAGGCTCTCTTGAATCGCGGTCAGCGCCAGGTTCGGCTGCTGCATCGTCGTTTCCAAGGAGCGGACTCGCGAGGGCGAGTGCCGTCTCGGCGGCCTTGGTGGGGGCATCAGGCATCTCCAGGAGGTGGGAGGAATCGAGCTCGGCGAGAGGAGGGAGTTCCGCCAGGGAGCGCAGCCCGAGGTCATCGAGAAAAGCCTTGGTTGTCGCGTAGAGCGCCGGTCGTCCCGGGGTCTCGCGGTGGCCGACGGCCTCGATCCATTGCCGGTCCTCGAGCGCCTTGACGACGTTCGTGGAAACGGCAACGCCGCGGATGGCTTCGATGTCGCCGCGGGTGACCGGTTGCTGATAGGCGATGATCGCCAGGGTTTCCATCGCCGCGCGCGAATAGCGCGGCGGCTTTTCCGGCGACAGCCGGTCAAGATACGTTTGCACCGCCCGCACGCCCTGGAAGCGCCAGCCGCTGGCGACCTGCACCAGCTCGACCTTGCGGTCCTTCCAGTCCACCACGAGCGCCAGCAGCACGCTGCGAATGGTGTCGTCGGGCAGCGGCGGATCGAACAGGCGCGCGAGTTGCGACAGCGGCACCGGCTCACCGGCCACCAGCAGCGCCGCTTCGAGGATGCCCTTGATTTCGGTCAAGTCGCCACCGGCGTCGGCGGCCTGCGCCATTGCTTCTTCGGATGCTGTGAGTTCGTTCATCGTGCGGTCTTCGGTGGAGGCGCGAGTAGCGCGAGGATCAGACTTCGTCGGCGGCCAGCGTGAAGGGACGCACGCCGGTCAGCGTCACGTGGATGGGCGCATACGGCTCTACCTGCGCCACATCGATCAACTGCTCGCGCGCCAGCTCGAGCATGGCGAGGAAGGTGACGATCAGGTGCGCAACGTCGGCGTGGCTGGCGAACAGCGCCGTGAATTCCATGTAACGGCCGGGCTCCAGCATCTTCAGCACGCGGCTCATCTCGCTGCGCACCGACAGCTGCTCGCGCGTGACGAGGTGATGGCGGTTGACGTGCGCGCGCTGGATCAGCACCGCCCACGCCGCCTTCAGGTCGTCCGGATGCACGGCCGGCAGCCGCGCCGCGGTCACGTGATCGAACCAGACGCGCACGGTGGCAAAGTCGCGCTCGGCCAGCGGATGCGCGTCGAGCGCGCGTGCCGCCTCCTTCATCCGCTCGTATTCCAGCAGGCGGCGCACGAGTTCTGCACGCGGGTCCTCGGCTTCGGCGCCCGGCTGCACGGGGGGCTTCGGCAACAG
>JANNYI010000087.1:0-2204 GCA_031410015.1 Betaproteobacteria bacterium
CGATCGCAAAGGGAATCCAGACCTTGGCGGACGCCGCGAGGCCCATGGCACCAAGCAGCGCCGGGAGGTCGGACGTGGCCGCGCCCATGCCGCCGAAGTCGATGCGCCAGGGGTCCAGCGCCGTGGTGCGCCAGACGGCAAAAAGTCCCCGCAACGTCATGTAGGCGGCGATGCCCAGCACGAACAGGACGACCACGGATTTCAGGTTGCCGGCCCCCGCGCGGATCAGCGTCTTGCTGCCGCAACCGGACGCCAGCGTCATCCCGAACCCGAAGAGGAACCCGCCGACGATGCCGGAGACCCACGCCACCTTGGACCCGGTGTAGATCGACTTGGACAGGTCGACCAGACCCAGTGAGGCGAGAACTGCGCTACCAGCAATGGCTACAGCGATAGCGAGCACCCACATACGCATCCGGCGCCAGTCACCGAAGTTCACGATGTCGGTCACCGCGCCCATCGTGCAGAAATTCACCCGGTTGGCCACCGCGCCGAAAATGAACGCGAGCGCGAACGCGGCACCCGCGACGAGCGCGGGCAGTTTGGCGGTGGCAGCGGCATCCATGGTCGAAAATTATCGCACGGGGCCCGCCCGGCCCCGTTGCCTGCGTCATCCCGCCGGTTAACCCCGTTGCCGCGTCCGCGCCGTTTACACCTCCACGACAGGTCCCGCCGGGACCGCGCCTCGAGGAGGGCAATACCATGAGCCGATTCGTTTCCACATTGCGGGCCGCCAAACTGGTGGCGGTGCTCGGCGCGGCGATGGCCGCAACCCACGCATGCGCATGGGACGGCCCCATGTCCACACCGGAAGTTGCGGGCCGCTTCATCACCACGTCGGCCGACGGCCGCCCGGTGACCACCGTTGCCGGTTACGGCGTCACGTCCGCGCCTTTCGTCAAGGCGGCGCTGGTGCAGGTCGATGTCTACGATCGCGCCGATGGTTCGGCGCTGCCCGTTTTTGACAAGAGCGGTCGCCACTACATCGTCGGCGCGCCGGGGCATGAATACGCCGTGCGCATCCGCAACTGCACCGGCGGCCGCGTGCTGGTGGTCACCAGCGTGGACGGTGTCAATGTGATCTCCGGCGACACCGCGTCGCCGTCGCAATCGGGCTACGTGCTGGAGCCCTGGGGCTCGGTGGAAATCGCCGGCTGGCGCAAGAGCGCGGAGCGCATCGCCGCGTTCTACTTCACCGACCTGGGCGACTCGTATGCGACGCGCACCGGGCGGCCGCAGAACGTGGGCGTGATCGGCGTGGCCGTGTTTCCGGAGAAGCCGGCTCCCCGCGTCTCCTGGATCGAACAGAACATCGCCAATCTCGCCCGCAAGCAGGCGATCATGGAAGGCGATGCGCAAGGCGCCGCCAAGAACGAAGCGCGCGCGGAAGCGCCCGCCCCCGCCGCAGCACCGGCGCCGGCGCAGTCGGCACCGGCGCGCGACCAGCTGGCCACGGACGAGCGCGCGCGCCAGGACAAGAAGGACAGCGCCTCCGGGATGATGAGCAAGCTTGGCACCGGCCACGGGCGCAATGAGGACTCGCGCGCGGTGGCCGTGCGCTTCGAACGCGCCAGCGACACGCCGGCCGAAACCGTGGCCGTGCAGTACGACCGCCGCGAAAACCTGGTGGTGGCCGGCGTGCTGCGGGAACAGCGGCCCTATCTTGCGCGGCGCGATCCCAATCCGTTCCCGGGCTCGATGCGGTTCACGCCGGATCCGCGCTAAGCCGAATGTGCGGGCAGCCCTGTAGGCGAGGCTTCAGCCTCGCGTTGCTCTCCCGCGAGGCTGAAGCCTCGCCTACAGGCGGTTACGGGACATGCGGGAAATCGGACATTCATGCTTCGCGTTGAATCTGCCGCCGCGCCCTCGCATACTGCGCGGGCGATGGATGCCGCCCCTGCCCTGCTGGACGCCGACTCGGACGAAGCCCTGATGCTCGCCTACGGCGCGGGGCGCGCGGCGGCCTTCGACGTGCTTTACGCGCGGCACAAGGGCGGCGTGTATCGCTACCTGCTGCGCCATTGCGGCAACGCCGGCACCGCCGACGAGTTGTTCCAGGACGTGTGGATGAACGCGATCCGGGTGCGCGCCACCTACGCGCCGACGGCGAAATTCACCACGTGGCTCTACACGCTGGCGCACCACCGCATCGTCGATCACTGGCGCGCGTCGGGACAGGCCCGCCTGGTGTCGATCGACGATGA
>JANNYI010000088.1:0-2981 GCA_031410015.1 Betaproteobacteria bacterium
CCAGCATCGTCAGCAACCGCGTGCTGCGCGTGGCCCCCGACGGCGCAACCACGCTGATCCTCGAGTATGCCGAGCCGGTGCACGTCGCATGGTGCGAGGAGGCCTACCTCGCGGGCGAGCTCGGTCGTCCGCACCTGGACCGCGCCGCCGGGCGCGTGCTGAAGAACATCTCCAGTCTCGCCTTCGGCGGACCGGACCTGCGCACGGCGTACCTGGGCTGCCTGCTCGGCGACGCCATCGCGTCGTTCCGGGCCCCTGTGGCCGGACATCCGCCGTTTCACTGGCACTACTGAGCTGGTCACGGGAGGCATCATGTGTCAATTCAAGCTTTGGTTCACCGCAATCGTCGTTGCCGCAGGTACGCTGTTCTCCCCTGCGGCGAACGCCGAGCAGAACGAGTTGCGCATCGCCAAACAATACGGTCTGGGGTATCTCACGCTGATGGTGATGGAGGATCAGCAGCTCGTCGAAAAGGCTGCCAAGGCGGCCGGGATGCCCGACCTCAAGGTGAGCTGGAACACGTTTCGCTCCAGCGACGTGATGAACGATGCGTTGCTGTCGGGCAGCGTGGACTTCGTCTGCCTGGGCATCACCGGCATTGGCACGATCTGGGCGCGCACGCGCGGCAACATCGACGTCCGGGCCGTCAGCGGGCTCAACGTGCTGCCGCTGCAGCTCAATACGCGCGCGCCGCACATCAAGGGCATCAGCGACTTTACCGAGAAGGATCGCATCGCCCTTCCCGCCGTGAAGGTGTCGATGCAGGCCACGCTGCTGCAGATGTGGGCCGAGAAGGAGCTGGGCCCCGCCAACCGCAACCGGCTCGATCCGCTGACAGTTTCGATGACGCATCCGGATGGCGCCACCGTCATGCTGTCCGGTGGCGGCGAAGTCACCAGCCACTTCACGTCGCCGCCGTTCATCCAGATGGAGACCGACAAGCCGGGGATTCGCAAGCTGGTGAGTTCCAACGAGATCCTGGGCGGACCGGCATCCTTCAACGTGGTCGCCACCACCGGCAAGTTCTACCAGGACAATCCGAAGCTTGTCGCCGTGTTCATGCAGGCGATGCAGGCCGCCACCGACATCATCAACCGCGACAAGCGCGCCGCCGCCGAAACCTACCTGCGCCTGACCAAGGGCAAGCAGTCGGTCGACGAGATGCTGAAGATCATCGGCGACCCGGCGATCGAGTACACGCTCAATCCGCGCAACGTGCTGCCCTTCGTTGACTTCATGCATCGCACCGGTGCGATCAAGGTGAAGCCCGAGTCGTGGAAGGACCTGTTCTTCCCGATCGCCCACACGCAGCAGGGCAGCTGATGCCGGTCGCACGCACGCAGCCGCCGCGCAAGGCAGTCACCAAGGCGGCCGCTAAGCGCAAGCCGTCGCCGGCCGCGCGCAAGGCGGCCGTGCTTGTCCTGCCCGTGCGCGCGCTGCGCGGCGACGACGCCTACCAGGCCATCCGCCGGCGCATTCTCGACAACGTCTACCCGCCGGGCCACCAGGCGCTCGAAAGCGCGCTGGCCCAAGACCTCGGCATCAGCCGCACGCCGGTGCGCGAAGCGCTGATCCGGCTGTCGAATGAAGGCCTGGTCGAGGTGATTCCGCGCCACGGCATGCGGGTGCTGCCGGTGTCCCCGCTGGACATGCGCGAGATCTACGAGGTGCTGACCGCGCTCGAGTCCGCGGCCGCCGACATCCTCGCCCGGCGCCAGCCCACCGATGCGGAATTGAAGCCGCTGGTCGACGCCACGCGCGACATGGGCCGGGCGCTGAAGGCCAACGACCTCGACGCCTGGGCCGCGGCCGACGAGCGCTTCCACCAGGGGCTGGTCGAACTGGCGGGCAACCGCACGCTGATCGACGCCGTGGCGCGCCTGGCCGACCGTGTGCACCGCGCCCGCCTGTTCACGCTGCGACTGCGGCCGAAGCCCACCACGTCCACGGAAGAGCACACCGCGATGCTCGACCGCATCCGCGCCGGCGACGGCCGCGGCGCCATCGAGGTCAACCGGGCGCATCGCGAGCGCGCGGGGCGCGAGCTGCTGGCCATCTTCGAGCGTTATCGACTGCACCAACTCTAGAAACGGAATGCCCACGTGTCCACTCCAGCCACTTTCGACATCTGTGTACTGCCCGGCGACGGCATCGGCGTCGAGGTCATCAACGGCACGCTGCCCATCCTGCAGCGGGTGCTGCATGGCGCGCCGTTTGCATTCCGCTTTCACGAGCACCCGGCCGGCGCGCAGCACTACCACGCCACGGGCCACGCGCTGCCGGATGCCACGCTGCAGGCGGCGCGCGACGCCGACGCCATCCTGTTCGGCGCGATGGGCTGGCCGGCGATCCGCTATCCCGACGGCACCGAGATCGCGCCGCAACTCGACCTGCGCGTCGAACTCGATCTCTATGCCGGCGTGCGCCCGGCGCGTGCGCTTCCCGGCATCGCGCTGCCGCTGGCCGACCCGCGGGCGCGCCGGATCGACCTCGTCGTGGTCCGCGAATCCACCGAGGGCCTATTCGCCTCGCGCGGCAAGGGCGTGATCGACAACGACGCCGAGGCGCGGGACACGATGGTCATCACCCGGCGCGGCTCAGAGCGCGTGCACGACTTCGCCTTCCGGCTGGCGCAGCGGCGCAAGACGCGCGGCAGCGTCGGCCGTGTCACCTGCGTGGACAAGGCCAACGTGTTCCTGTCGATGGCCTTCTTCCGCAAGATCTTCGACGAGCGCGCCGCCGCCTTCCCCGGCATCGAGGCACGGCACAACTACATCGACGCCACCGCGCTCGACATGATCAGGAAGCCGTGGGACTACGACGTGATGGTCACCGAGAACATGTTCGGCGACATCCTGTCGGATCTCACCGCCGGGCTGGTCGGCGGCATGGGCATGGCGCCGTCCGCCGACGTCGGCGACCACCATGGCCTCTTCCAGCCCTGTCACGGCTCGGCGCCGGACATCGCGGGCCAGGGCAAG
>JANNYI010000089.1:0-2569 GCA_031410015.1 Betaproteobacteria bacterium
GCCTACGGGGGAGCGATGGGGCCGGCGGGCCCCGTTTCGGACGAAAGGGGCCAAGCTCGAATCCAATCGAGCCTGACCCCTTTTTCATATGGAGAATGAAGAGGCCGGCCGGCCTCTGTTCTTGTGGAAACGCGCGAGTTATTTGTTGCGGAAATCGTCGTGACAGGTGTTGCAGGCCTTGCCCATCGCGCCCACGGCGGTGCGCAGTGCGGCGACGTCGCCCGTCTGCGCCGCGGCCAGGAGCTTCAACGATTCGGCCTGCGCAACTTCCCCTTCCTGCTTGAACTTGGCGGGCTCTTTCCAGATCTCCGGCTTGACCCGGGTCGGCGCGCCCTGCTCGGTGCCGGGTCCGTAGCCTTCCCACGGCATCTGCAGCAACTGGCTGAGGTAGGTGGCGCTGCGCACGGCCTCGTCCTTGTTGTACGGGCGATCGCCCTTGGCCATGGCGCCCAGAATGCCGAGCTGCCAGTTCTGCGCGGTCATGATGCCCTGCCGGTACTTGATCGAGCGTTCGGGCGTAACCGTTTGTGCCGACACGACGGCACTGAATATGCCGACGACGGCAAGGGCGCCGAGGATCGGCACCAGTGTTGCACGTTTCATGAAGCCTCCATTGAAAGGGACGGTTGTTGGTTCTTGTGCTTTGCGGCCACGCGATTTCACCCGAACGCGGCGCTCGCGGCAACCCCTGGGGGCATACATCCGGACCGCCCGGTTTATTCCGCACTCAGTCCGCGGGGATCAGATTCCCGTCCTCGATGCGTACGGCACCGACCTTCACCAGCTCGCCGACGAGCAAATCGGCCAGCCCCTGCGCCGACAGGCCGAAGCACAGCGCATTGACCTCGCGGTAGAAGGCCGTGGCGTCCACGAAGGCCGGCAGGGCGGCCACCGGCATCGAGCGCCGATCGAGCAGGTTGAACGTGAGCAGCGCCTTCAGTGCATGCCGCGCCACGCGGGACTCGTCCGCCTCGAAGGCCGCGACCCGCCTGAAGGCGCGCTCCAGCGCCGGACCCGGCGCGGTGATGACGTCGCCGTGGCCGGGGATGACCGTGCGGATATCGAGGCCGGCGATCATCTCCAGCGTATCGCGGGTGGCGGGCAGGGCATCGGGGTCCATGGCCGCGGGCATCACGAAGCCGAAGCCGTTTTCCCACAGCGTGTCGCCGGAGATCAGGATGCGATGCTCGGGGTTGTAGAAGACCACGGCGCGCATCGCGTGGCCCGGCGCCGCGCGCACCTGCCATTCGAGGGCACCCCACGTTTCGACGGTGTCCGCCACGATCGCCCGGTCGACGTAGAAGCGCTCGGCGTGCTGGTCGGCGACGTCGAGCAGCAACGCCGTGGTGTCCCAGCGCCGGACGATGGGCACCTCGTCCTCGGGCAGCGCGATGGGGCAGCCGTAACGCGCCTTCACAGCGGCGTTGCCGCCGAAGTGGTCGGAGTGGCAATGCGTGTTGACGAGTTCGGCCAGCGGCTCGGCACCGATGCCGCGGGGGGAGGCCAGCAGGGCCAGCGTGAGCGCGCTGTACTTGCCGTAGCCGGAGTCGATCAGCGTGTGGCCGCCGGGACTGCGCAGCACGATGTTGTTGGCGGAGAGCCAGTCGCGCACGAATACGTGCATCTGCGGCGGGAGTCCGTGGGCATCCATCGCGGGTCGTCGCGGTCAGGCCGTCGGCTGCAAACGGCCGAGGAAGTCCTTCACCAGCGCCACCCGCTCGGCCAGCATCGGCGCGGCACGTTCGATGCGCAGGCGGTCCGGTCCCGCGAAACGGATGCGGCCATCCTTCTGCACCAGCAGGATCAGCGCGCCGGCATCGAAGGGCGGATGCTTGACGAAGTGAATCGTGGTGCGCTCGGGGCCGGAGTCGATCTTGGTCACGCCCAGTGGCATCCCGGTGAGCCGCAGCCGGTGACAGGCGAGCAGTGCCTGCGTGGGCTCAGGCGTGGGGCCGAAGCGGTCGACCAGTTCCTCCTGCAGGCGGTCGAGTTCGTCGAGGGACTCCACCGTGGCCAGCCGCTTGTACAGCACGAGGCGCTCGTGGACGTCGTTGCAGTATTTCTCCGGCAGCAGCGCCGGCACGTGCAGGTTGATTTCGGTGGTGACGCCCAGGGGTTCGGTGAGATCGGGCACGCGGCCTGCCTTCATGGCCGACACTGCGCGGCGCAGCATGTCGTTGTAGAGCTGGAAGCCCACCTCCTGCATCTCGCCCGACTGCGAGTCGCCCAGCACTTCGCCGGCGCCGCGGATTTCCAGATCGTGCATCGCGAGGTAGAAGCCGGAGCCCAAGTCCTCCATCATCTGGATGGCCTCGAGGCGCTTCTTGGCCTGCGCGGACAGCGCGTCGGCGGGCGGCGTCAACAGGTACGCGTACGCCTGGTGGTGCGAACGGCCGACCCGGCCACGCAGCTGGTGCAGCTGCGCCAGGCCGAACTTGTCGGCGCGATCCATGATGATGGTATTGGCGGTGGGGACGTCGATGCCGGTCTCGATGATGGTCGAGCACAGCAGCAGGTTGATGCGCTGCTGGTAGAAGTCGCGCATCACCTGCTCCAGCTCGCGCTCGGG
>JANNYI010000090.1:0-5017 GCA_031410015.1 Betaproteobacteria bacterium
CACCGAGCATTCGCGCGCCAGCGCCAGCGCCGTGGTCGTGGTCCAGTACTTCGCCAGCATGTTGGGCACTTCCCAGTCGGGCAGCGCCCCCGCCTTCACATAGCCCAGAAACTGGTCCGCCACCTGGCCGAAATGCGCCTCGTGGCCAACGTGAAACGCGGCGGGACCCTTCACCTTCCATCCGCTTGCGACCGGCTCCACGGCGACACCGGGATAGGACTCCTGGAACAACGGCATCGCCTGTTGCAATGCGCGCTGCAGGTCGTCCTTGTCGACACCGGGCAGCGGCTCGATCGTGAGCGTGGGCTGGTAGCCTTCCGCGGCGCCTTGCCGGATCACGAGATTGGCGCGCGATCCGCGCAGGATCGAGAAGTGCGAGTCGCCCGCGCCGACGGGTGCCTCGAAATTCCACAGCACGGACACCTTTGCGTGCACGCCCTTGATCCGATAGTTGATCTCGCCGTTGGCATACACGTGCAGATGGCCGTCGGCTGCGACATGCGGACGCAGGAATGCCGGAAAGTCGGGCAACTGGGTGACATGCCGGAATTGCTCGCGCGTGAGCACGGTGGCGAAGCGCCGCGCGCTGATGATCTCGATGTCGTCACGGTAATCGATGACCTGTCCGGGAAAGCATTCCCACTGCACGAGGTCGACCAGGTGGGTGGTGATGTCGACCAGTCCTTCGCCCTGCTGGGCCACGTCGAAGAACCACGCGGGGCGCTTGATGGGCAAGCCGGAAACGAGTTTCGAAAAGTGATGGACGCTTTCCTTGGTGACGGCGGGATCGCCGACGCTGCCGGAGCGCAACTGGCCGAACACGGCCGGCACCTGCGCGAAGGCCTTCTGCAGCAGCGTCGTGATCTCGTGCCGCTCGGTCATGATGTCGTACAGCAGTACGCCCCGTTCGGCGGCCCGGTCGAATGCCTGCTGCAGCCGCGCGAAGCCCGCGCCATCAATTGCCATCGGCTTGTCCGCCAGCACATTGAAGCCGGCATCGACGGCGCGCGCCAGGTATTCGGTCTTGCGCTGGTTGTTGCCGGCGATCACGGCCACCGTTCCGGCGGGTTCGGCCAGAAAGCGCTCGAAATAGTCCGCGCCGGTGCAGGCGTCGACCTGCCAATGCGTGGGCGCCTGCGGACGCGCGTTGAACGCCGCGATCTTCTGCATGTAGTCGTCCAGATCCGGTCCGGCAGGTGCGAAGACACGCACGGCGGGGTCGACGTCGGGATAGTCCTTCTTTTGCAGCAATGCCGCGTGAAAGTGGCCCGGATCGAGCACGGTCAATCGCATCGATGAATTCCTTGAGTGAGTCGTAACGGCGCGCGGGCGCCAGCGTACCAGTTTCGGCGGGCCACTAGTCCTCCCGCTGCATCTCGCTCTCGTGCCAGCGCGCCAGGGCGAGGTTGGCCAGTGCACTCACTCCGAGGTAAAGCACGACGCCCGCCAGCGTGATCAGCACCAATGCGGCGAAGAGGCGGGGCACGTTGAGCTGGATGCCGGCCATCAGGATCTGGTAGGCGAGCCCCGCGCCCTGGCCGCCGGTGCCGGCGACGAATTCGGCGACCACGGCGCCGATCAGCGCCAGTCCGCTGGCAATGCGCAACCCGGCGAAGAAATAGGGCAGCGCGCTTGGAATGCGCAGCCGGATCATCGTTTGCAGGCGGGTGGCACCGCTCATGCGGAAAAGGTCGGCCAGGCCCGGATCGACGCTGCGCAGGCCCAACGTCGTGTTGGAAATGATGGGAAAGATCGCCACGACCACCGCGCACAGGATCAACGCCACGCGGGTGTCCTGCACCCAGATGATGAGGAGCGGCGCGATGGCCACGATGGGCGTCACCTGCAACAGGATCGCATAGGGAAAGAAGCTCGCCTCGATCCAGCGGCTCTGTGCGAACAACAAGGAGATGGACACGCCAGCGAGCACCGCAATGGCCAGCGCGGTGAGCGCGATGCCGGCCGTGACGCCCAGTGAATCCAGCAGCAGGCCGCGGTCGAGCCACAGCGTCTGCGCGATCCGCGCGGGCGAAGGCACGAGGTACGCCGGCACCTCGTACCAGGTGACGGCGACCTGCCACAGCGTCAACAGGATGACGGCCACGACCACCGGCGCCACCACCCGCAATGTCATCGACGCGGCGGCAGGCGGCTTCATGGAGGCGACGCGGTCGATGCCTGCGCGACCATCGCGGAAAGCGCCGCGCACAGCGCGGCAAACTGCGCCGTGCCGCGGAACTCCGGCGTGCGCGGATGCGGCGCCGGAATCGGGATGTCCGCAAGCACGCGTCCCGGTCGCGCCGCCATCACCACCACACGGGTGGAGAGGAACACCGCTTCCTGGATGCTGTGCGTGACGAACAGCACCGTCAGGGCGCGCGCGTGCCACAGCGCCGCGAGATCGGCGTCGAGCCTGTGCCGCGTGAATTCGTCGAGCGCGGCGAACGGCTCGTCCATCAGCAGCAGCGTCGGGGCGGTGGCCAGCGCGCGCGCGATCGACACGCGCATCTGCATGCCGCCCGACAGTTCGCGCGGATAGCGCGAGCCCGCGTCGGCAAGGCCCACGCCGGCCAGCGCGGCGGCAACGGCGCGGTCGGCATCGGCGCGTGCAACACCGGCAAGGTCCAGCGGCAGGCGCACGTTGGCGCCGACGCGCGCCCATGGCATCAGCGTGGGCGCCTGGAACACCATGGCAAGGCGATGCGCGGACTCGGCGGCGGGCACGGTGCTGGCGCCCCACCAGCGGATCGTGCCGGCGGAGGGCGCCAACAGCCCGGCCACCATGCGCAGCAGCGTGGTCTTGCCGCAACCGGACGGCCCGAGCAGCGTGACGAACTCGCCCCCGCTCACTTCGAGGTTCACCGGTTCCAGCGCGCGCATGCCGCCGGTGTAGGTCTTGGCCGCGCCCGCGATGGCGACGACCGGCGCGTCGCCGGCGCTCACGCCGGGATGCCTACGGGAGCACGCGGACGTTGTTGACGATGCCGAGGGTCCACGCCTTCGAGTAGTCGGTGCCGGCCTTGGCGAGATTGGCGCCGCGCAGGAAGTCCACCGTGTCCTTCCATCGCGCTTCGGTCATCGTGAGCAGGCCGCCCATGCGGGCGTCGCCGCCGTCGACGATGCCGTATTCGCGCATCTTGCGCACCCCGTAGGCCAGCAGTTCCTCGCTCATTTCCGGGTTGTCCTTGCGGATCAGCGCATTGCCCGGCGCGGGGTTGGCGAGGTAGCTCTTCCAGCCTTCGGCGGAGGCGCGCACGAAACGTTGCATCGCGTCGCCGCGCTGCGCCAGCGTGTCGCGCTTGACTGCGAGCACTTCGGAGTAGGGCGGATAGCCCCGGTCGGCCAGCAGAAACACGACGGGCTTGATGCCCGCCTTCTCGATGGAGAATGGTTCGGAGGTCGCAAAGCCCTGCTGCGACAGCGCCTTGTCGGCCAGGAATGGCTGCACCGAGAAGCCGTAGGGACGCTTCTGGCTGTCGGCAAAACCGTACTTCTGCTTGAGCCATGGCCAGAACGTGGTGTTGGCCGCCGCGGCGACGGCGATCGGCTTGCCCTTCAGGTCCTCGATCGTCGCCACGCCGGGATGCGCGATCAGCACAGTCGGATTCTTCTGGAACGTGGCGGCAATCGACGTCAGCGGCACGTCCTGCTCGATGGCGGACAGTACCTGCAGGCCGTCGGCCATCGCGACATCGAGTTGCCCGGCCGCCAGCAGTTGCAGGCCGTTGATCTGCGGGCCGCCCATCCTGATGGTGACGTCGAGCCCGTACTTCTTGTACGTGCCTTCGGCGAGCGCCTGATAGAAACCGCCATGCTCGGCCTGTGCCAGCCAGTCGGTGGCAAAGACGATGCGGTCCTGCGCCGCGCCGGTGGCGGCGTGAGCGGCGAGTACCAGCGAGGTGAGGGCGATGACGATGGAGCGACGCATCCGAAGTACCCTTTCGCGAGATGGGGCGGACGTGCGGGCGGGGGTCGGGACGGTGGCACCCGACGCAGCCGCAAGGATAGCGTATGCGCCAACATGCCGGCGTTCGACGATTGCGCCGGACACGGCGCGTCGCCCGCCGCAAATGCAGTCCACGGAAGAGCGCGAGCCGTTCAGTCCATGGTCGCGCGCGTGGCCACCGCAATGGCATCGGCCCATGCCACCGCCGCCGGTACCGCGCCGGTCCACCGCAGGAAACCGTGGATCATGCCCGCGCAATCGATCAGCGTGGCCGGCGTGCCGGCGGCGCGCAGGCGCTTGGCGTACGCGAGGCCGTCATCGCGCAACACGTCGCACGCCGCGACCGCAATCACCGCCGGGGCCAGACCGGCGAGGTCTGCGCTGGCCAGCGGCGACAGTTCGGGCGTTTGCGGAGGCGTGTTGGCGCGGTAGGCATCCCAGTACCACCGCATCTGCGCGGCCGTGAGGTTGTAGCCGGTGGCGAACGCCGCGTAGGAGGGCAGCGAACTGGCGGCATCAAGCGCTGGATAAAGCAGCAGCTGCGCGCGCGGTTGCGGCAGCCGCCTGGCGCGCAGACGCAGTGTCAGCGCGGCCGCAAGGTTGGCACCGGAACTGTCGCCACCGATGGCGATACGATTGCCGTCGATGCCCAGCGTCGCCGCATGCTCCTTGGCCCATTTCCACACGGCGTCAACGTCATCGAGCGCGGCGGGAAACACGTGCTCCGGCGCGCAGCGGTAGTCGATCGCGATCACGCAAGCGGCGAGCCGGTTGGCCAGGATGCGGCAAAGCCGGTCATGCGATTCGAGGGATCCGGTCACCCAGCCGCCACCGTGCGCGTACACCAGCGCTGGCAGCGGCGCATTCGCATCAGGGCGATAGAGGCGAACCGGGATCCCGCCACCGGCCGCTGGTCCTGCATCGTCATGGCACGCCGCAACCGGCTCGGGGTCGCCGCCGAGCAACTTCGGCGCCGCCTCGCCGGCGGCTCGAAGCGCTGCAACGTCGGGCGGCCCGGGGTTAGGTGGCACCAAAAAAACGGTATCAAGCAGGCGGCAAATATCGGGATCG
>JANNYI010000091.1:0-3326 GCA_031410015.1 Betaproteobacteria bacterium
CTTCAGCCTCGCAGGTTCGATGCCGCGACATCCCCGCGAGGCTGACGCCTCGCCTACAGCACGCCTAAAGCAGGTCGGCTGCCGTTGACGCTCAGTTCACGATCTGCCGCAGCTCGCCCGCCATGTAGCGCGCGGCGATCACGGGCATCGCCACCGGCTTGATCTTCGACGCCATGCCCGCGCAGCCGAACTGCTGGTAGCGCTCGACGCAGATCGCCTTGGCGGCCAGCATCGCCGGCTTCAGGAAATCGCGCGGATCGAATTTCGACGGGTTCTCGGCCAGGTACCTGCGCACCGCGGCCGTCATCGCCAGCCGGATGTCGGTGTCGATGTTGATCTTGCGCACGCCGTGGCGGATGCCTTCCTGGATTTCCTCGACGGGAACGCCGTAGGTTTCCTTCATGTCGCCGCCGAACTCCCGGATGATCGCCAGCAGGTCTTGCGGCACCGACGAACTGCCGTGCATCACGAGATGGGTGTTGGGGATGCGCGCGTGGATGGCCTTGATGCGATCGATGGCGAGGATGTCGCCGGTGGGCTTGCGCGAGAACTTGTAGGCGCCATGCGACGTGCCGATGGCGATGGCCAGCGCATCGAGCTGCGTCGACTTGACGAAGTCGGCGGCCTCGTCGGGATCGGTGAGCAGCATCTCGCGCGTCATCGTGCCCTCGGCGCCGTGGCCGTCCTCCTTGTCGCCCTTCATCGTCTCGAGCGAACCGAGGCAGCCCAGCTCGCCTTCCACGGTGACGCCGATCCTGTGCGCCATGTCGACGACCCTGCGGGTGACGTCCACGTTGTACGCATAGTCGGCGATGGACTTGCCGTCTTCCTTGAGCGACCCGTCCATCATCACCGACGAAAAACCGAGCTTCATCGCGGATTCGCACACCGCGGGAGACTGCCCGTGGTCCTGGTGCATCACGATGGGAATGTGCGGATAGCTCTCGACGGCGGCTTCGATCAGGTGCCGCAGGAACGTCTCGCCCGCGTATTTGCGCGCGCCGGCCGAGGCCTGCATGATCACCGGGCTGTCGGTTTCCGCTGCCGCGGCCATGATGGCCTGGACCTGCTCCAGGTTGTTGACGTTGAACGCGGGCAGACCGTAGCCGTGATCGGCGGCGTGATCCAGCAGTTGACGCATCGAGACGAGGGCCATCGGGGACTCCTTAAGCGGAAGCGGCGGAAAACACCATTTTACAGCCCCGGCGGCATGGCACCCCGCGCCGCGTCAACCCTGCACGCCATCGGCGCCGCCGCCGGGTTCCGGCACATCCGGCGGATCGCCGTCGGCGTCGGTTGACTTGCCGTCTCGGCCGCTCCGACGCATGCGCCAGCGGCGGCTGCCGTAGACCGCCAGCAGCACCGCCCCGGCAACGCCACAGCCCAGCATCGTGTCGTAGAGGCGCCACATGAGCAGCGGCGCATCGCCGCCGCTCTTCAGCAGCGCCAGGTCGAGCAGCAGCATCACCAGTGCCGTGAAGGCGCTGCTCATCCAGAAATAGTTCATCGCCGTGGCCTTGGGCAGTAGCGCCGCCATCACGATGGCAAGTCCGGCGAGGATCCATTGTCCCTGGACGAGATGCACGACGAGGCCGGCCAGCGCAATGCCGGCCAGCGTGCCGCCCAGGCGCTGGGCCATCAACTTGAGCGCCACGGCGTCGTCCGGATGCATCACGAAAAGCACGGTCAATCCCACCCAACCCGGGAGCTTCGCGTGCAGCGTGTCGGCCAGCAGCATCGCCAGCAGCACCGTGAAGGCCATCGTGAATGCGTAGAACAACGGATTGCGCTCGCCGGCCATCAGCGCCTGCATCTCGGCGTACGGCGTAAGCCCCGGCGCATCCTTGTGGTACCACAGGGACTTCAGCACCGCCAGCAACAGCGCGAAGACGCCGCCGGCGATGAACACGGCAGCCGCCTCAAAGGTGGCGGCAATGCCGGCCGACGTGACGATCACGATGGCTGCGCAGACCTTGCCGACCAGCGTGAGATACGGAAAGAACGGCTTGGGCAGTCCGGCCAGGAACGAGATCGCAATCACGGCCACCGTCATCGCAAATTTGTCGTCCTTCAACATCACGCCAAGCGTGCCCGAACTCACGATCAGGATCAGCGCAGCAATGACGGCGGCGATGCGGATGGGGATCGAGCGCCGCGGATCGACCTGCAACGCCATCACCGCGCCCATGCCAGCGAAGAGCGCGGCGCGCGGCTCGCCGAAGAGCAGCGCCGCGAGCACCGGCACGCCGGCGCCGAAACCGAAGAGCAGCGCGCGCCCCGGCGTGTACGGCGGCGGCGGGGGTGCGGCGGTGGGCAGGGCAGCGGGCATCTGCTAACTGTAATGCATCTAACGCTGCGAGGCTGAAGCCTCGCCTACAGGGGGATGTTGCGAGGCAGAAGCCTCGCCTACAGGGGGATGCTGCGAGGCTGAAGCCTCGCCTACAGGCCGGCGCGGTTGGCCCGACTCAACTGCATTCGACGTGTCGGGCCTGGCAGGTGGTCAGCACGTGGTCCGGATCCTTCTTCCACCAGTTGCTGGCGGAAAAGATCTCGACCTCGTGCATGCCGCGGTACCCGTTCTGTTCCATCCATCCGCGCAGCAGCGGCAGGTCGATCACGCCGTCACCCATCATGCCGCGGTCGGTGAGGAGATCGGTGGTGGGCACGAGCCAGTCGCAGATGTGATACGCGAGCAGCCGCGACGGCGAGGCTGCGCCGGCACGGATGATCTCCCGTTCCAGATGCGGGTCCCACCACACGTGATAGGCATCCACCGCGATGCCGACGCCGGCGCCCAGCTGGTCGCAAAGGTCGTTGGCATGCTCCATCGTGTTGACGCAGGCGCGGTCGGCCGCATACATCGGATGCAGCGGCTCGATGGCCAGCGGCATGCCCGCGGGGCGCGCGTACTCCAGCAACTCGCCGATGCCGTCGCGCACCATCTCGCGCGCGCCGGCCAGGTCCTTCGAGACGATGCGCCCGTCGCGCTCCTTGGGCAGGCCGCCCACCACCAGCACGAGACATTGCGCGCCGACGGTCAGGGCTTCATCCACCGCGCGCTTGTTGTCGTCCGCTGCCGCGCGACGACCCTCGCGGTCGACGGCGGGGAACATGCCGCCGCGGCAGTAGCCCGACACCATGAGGCCCGCGTCGCGAATACGCGAGGCCGTGTCGGACAGTCCGGCCGCCGCCACCGGGTCGCGCCACGGCGAGATGCCGCGGAGGCGGTGGCGCGCGCAGCCACTGATGATGTCGGGCAGCTTCCATTGCGCGCGCACGGTGGCGGTGTTGAGCGACAGCAACTGGGAATCCGGTTCGCGCATCGG